>DATGJV010000031.1:0-8266 GCA_035295005.1 Ktedonobacteraceae bacterium
CTGGCTGTGTAATCGGGCTTAATTCATGCTCTTTCAGAGCATTGCGATAGGTCTCATTAATCAGTTCATCGAGACCTTCCTGGTAGATAGACTCTTTGCCAAGTTTGCGCTCAAGCAAAGAACGCGGGGCCTTGCCACGGCGAAAGCCCGGCACGTCAAACTGTTTCACTAATTTCTGATATGCTTTATTCGATGCCTTTTCCAGGTCTTCCCAGGTCAAGTCTACATTCAAGACCGCTTCACTGGTTGGCAACTTTTCGACCGAAACCTTCACATTTCCTCCAACAGGTGCGAGTGACCGCTCTTTTACTTTTTCGCAAAATATCAGGATATATTTCCAGCTATTTCTGGAGCGGGAGACAGGGATCGAACCCGCGACTTTCTCCCTGGCAAGGAGATGCTCTACCACTGAGCCACTCCCGCTTACGCCTTACAGCGCGGTGGGCGGTGAGAGACTCGAACTCTCACGGTTCATCACCAATAGATCCTAAGTCTATCCTGTCTACCAGTTTCAGCAACCGCCCATAATCTCTACTATTACAAGGGAAAAGGGAAAAAATCCTCACCAGTGGATAATACATCAGTAGCATACCCACTGTCAAGACAACTTTTGCTGACCTGCCGTTCGGGCTACTGCATTCTCTCCTTCTCCAACATTGCTCGCTGTGAATCTATTCCAGCTATGTTTTTGGTAGGCCGATAAATCGGCGGTGGGCACGATAAATCGGCCCCTACAGCCCTGTAGGGGCCGATTTATCGGCAAATGCATTATGCCAGTAATTCAGCTTCGCTCAGTGGCCCCAACGCGGTTAAGACTTGCTTCTCGCGGATGGGGAAACGTTGCAGTGTCCGAATCACATCTTCGGCAGTGATTTTCTCGAAGCGTTCGATCTCTTCGTCAACGGTAATTAAGCGTCCCTCCGTCACCCAGTCGGAGGCGAGTGAATTCATGCGGGAGAAAGTAGACTCGCTGCTCAGCACGAGGTGACTGATCCATTTATCTTTTGCTCGCCGCAGTTCGTCCTCGTAGATGCCGTCATCCAGCAGACTATCCAGTTCGGCTCTCAACAGTTTCAACACGCGGGGAGCCTCCTCCGGCGTGGAGTTCGCTTCCATCATCAATATGCCTGTGCCTTCCAGCCCCCAGACGCTGGCACTGGCCGATTCGGCAAGACCTTTCTGGTAGATGTTCCAGTACAGGCGTGAACCGTCACCATCGCCCAGAATGCTGCCGCCCAGGATAGCTGCGTAGTAATTGGGGTCGCGTGCGTCCACGGTAGGCATGGCGATAATCATGATTTGCTGCTTGAGTTTGGGATCAACCATCACATTATTGATGGCGTGGGCCGGTTCGTAAGGTTCCACAATCCGACCTGTATCACCGACGCGCCAGCTGTCGCAATGCTCTTCCGCCAGTTGCACGATATGCTCCCACTCAAAGTTGCCCGCTATCGAGAGAATCAGGTTGTTGGCAGCATAGCGACGACGCCAGTAATCGCGCATCTGCTCGATCTGCATGCCGCGAATGCTCTCGCGGGTTCCCAGTACGTCGTGTCCGAGCGGGTGATTGCCAAAATAGGTTTGCATCATACGGCGATAGGTTGTATTGTATGGGCGGTCTTCTGAGCGTGCAATCTCGTTGACGATCACCTCTTTCTCCATCTGGAAATCGCTCTCGTCCAGCCGTGGGTACATCATATCGCTCAGGAGCGCGACTGCCTTATCCAGGTATTCGCCCAGCACACGCGCATAGAAGACCGTCGCCTCATTTGAGGTAAAAGCGTTCAGCTCCGCGCCAATTTTATTAAATTCGAGCGTAATCTGTTGCCAGTCCAGCGTTTTGGTGCCTTTGAACACCATATGCTCCAGGAAGTGTGAGACGCCAGCTATGTCGGGGTTATACTCGTCACGCGAGCCGGTACGCACGTAATACGAGACGGCGACCGACTCAAAATCGGGCATCGGTTGCCCGACAATTTGCAATCCATTCTTTAATGTATGGGTATGAAACACAGTGCCATTCGCTGTGGAATCTGCCATGTAATTGCTTGCTCCTTCGTTATCCAGTAGGGACCGATGTATTACTATCATGATAGCCTTGATGGAGGCGAGTTGTCAAATAAAAGAGAGGATGCAGTCGCAATACAGCAATGGACGCACTTGCCGACGGCAAGTGCGTCCATTGCTGTATTGCGACTGCATCCTCTCTGTACCCCCAAAACCTCTTCTTTGAAAGTTGAATATAGAGAGCATGTATGATATGCTATCGGGTAGAATATTTCAGTTTTCCCTTAGCCCATGTTACGTCAAACGCGAGGAGAGATTCATGTCTACCGCTATCTGGGGAGAATTGGACGCATCGGCGCATAAGATGTATCCAACAAATTTACTCAAATCCCTCTTATACCAGATGATGATGCAATTCTCCGCCAATGGTGCCTGCCTCGCCCTGTACAATGAGAGCAAACAGCAGATGGAGGTACAACTGCATGTGCGTTTGCGCAGTGCGAGTGCCTCGCCCTTGCATAGTGGTTCTGCCAGTGAAGAGGAGCGGGTTTCGCGCCGTCGTGCGACTATTGACTTGAATCCGGTGGAGCAATCTCCATCTCCATCCCCAAAGGGCAAACGGCTCATGCAGGTGTTGCTGGAGTTAGAGGATGTAAGCCCGCACCAGAGCGAGCTTTTTCCCGTTGGTGCCTGTTATCCCATTGGACAGGACCTGATTGGCTATTGCTGGCGTCGCAATGAAGCCTATATTATGCGCCACGATGGCTATATCGCGTCTTTCCATTCGGGACCACAGGCATCACTGCGGATGGATATTACACCCCAATGGTATCTTGCTGCACCCATCCAGGAAGTTACGCTTTCTGATGAGGCCAGGGGCAAGCGGCGGCAACCGCGCATGTTTGGCGTCGTGGTTCTCTACCAGACAGCGCCGGGCGGCGGCTTTCAGCTGCGTCAGCGTGCCGAAGCTATCAACTTTGCTGAACGAATTGCCTTGCACCTGCAAAATGAGCAGCAGCAATGGCAACATCAGCGCAGCAGCGAATATTTGCAGAAGCTGCAAAAAATCAGTACAACCTTCCCTACCAATGTGAAGCTGGGAGAACTCGTTGAGAATATCTATCGCTTTACTTCAGAGGTGGTGGATGTCAATTCGATGTTGATTACCCTCTATGACCGCGATACAAAGAAAATGTACGAGGTATTCGCTGTCAATAACCGGCAAATGGTTCCTGGTCTGTCGGAGAAGCCCACTATTATTATTCCTGACAAACGACCAGTCTGGTCGCGCCTGGCGCTGGAAGAGCAAACGCAGGTACTGCTGGAGCCGAACAATCCAGAGCATAACGGCTATGGCAAATATGACGAATTGTTGACAGGCATCTGGGGTGATCAGCGACGTGCCGAATCGTTTCTTTTCCTGCCCATGAAAATGTTCACGCGAGTCATTGGCTCGATTAGCATTACGAGTATGCAGCAACAGGCATACCAGCCAGAAGAGATACAGGTGTTGGAGACGATGGTGCAGATTGTCACCGTCAGCATTGAAAACGCCAAGCTGTACGAAAGCTCCCATGATGCTTTGCGTGCCGCGAAGGCACGTACGGAACTGCTGGCGGCGCTCAATAGTGCGCTGCAATCAATAGGCTCGGTTCTGGATGTGCGAGAATTGCTGGAAAAAATTGTCAAGGCGGTGACGACGCTCTTCGAGGAAGAGATGTGCGTTTTCTTCCAACTCAGCCCGGACCAGAAAGAACTGGCTGCCCGCACCGCGTATGCACCCACCAGAATATGGAACGACGGCAACGAGTTGCCGCCTGACCCCGCGACTTTACCGCGCAATGACGAGTTGCATATGGAACTGATCGAGCAGATACGTATTCCTTTTAAGGGTACTATTCTGGAGGAGCAGGCGGGAAAGGAAAGTTTTTTCTATATTGATGCTGCTATGGCGGACGAACTCGCCAGTAAAAGCATCGAAGGTGGGGCTATTTTCCTGCGTGAAACCGGCATTGAGAAAATGCTGATGGTACCCGTTCTCTACCAGATGGAGCTGGTAGGCATGCTTGCTGTGCATACGCCAAAGAAGAATCACGTCTTTACACCGCAAGAGGTGGGGGTGTTGCTGGCAATTACTGCTCAGGCGGCGAGCGCCATTCGCAATGCACAACTGTTTGAGACTGTCCAGGAGAACAATGCTGAACTGGAACGTATGAACTCTCTCAAAGATGAGTTTATCGTCACAGCCTCACACGAACTACGCACGCCGCTCAGTGCCATTAGCGGCTATTCTACGCTGCTCAAACGGCAGAGCAACCGTATTGACGCGGAGCATATCCTGCGTTTCGCCACCAAGATTGCCGGTGCCGCGCAACAACTGACCGACCTGCTGGCTAATATGACCGAGGCGGCAAAGATGGGAACAATGGATAAAGAACTCATCTTTCAACGCGAACCGGTTCAGCTCTATCCAATCGTGAGTTCTGTTGTCGGTATACTCAAGATAAACATCGAACAGAAAATCACGGTGCAGATTTCCCCCGATCTGTGGGTACGTGGCAAGCCTTTGCCTCTCCGTCAGGTGATTACCAACCTGCTCGATAATGCCGCCAAATATTCACCCCCCGATGGGCGTATCGAGGTGGTTGCCGAGAGTTCTCTACTCGCCCATGTGAAGCTACCCGCTCCCCTGGTTGATCATGTTGATTTGATCGAACACGGCAACGATCCCGTGGTTGTGGTGCATGTGCATGACGAGGGCGAAGGCATTCATCCCGAAGAGCAGCAGAAAATTTTCGAAAAGTTTGTGCGTGCTACCCGTTCTCTAACGACGCCGGTACGCGGCTCCGGCCTCGGACTCTACATCTGCCGTCGTTATATTGAGGCAATGGGCGGCAAACTCTGGCTGGAGCAGAGCATTCCCGGTGAAGGCTCGGTTTTCAGCTTCTATCTCCCACGCGAGATGACGCCTCCGCCATCGCCCGACGCAGAATTCGCTTTCGGGGAAGGATAAGATGAATCAGCAACAGCCACTCTATGATGCTCATCATCCGCGCAATATTTTAGTGGTGGATGACGACCCGGTTATCCGTGACATGATGGTGGATATTCTCGAACTTGAAGGCTATTCCATCCGCCTGGCACGCAACGGCCTCGAGGCGCTTGATATTTTGCGCGGCAACGAATCCTACCTGGTCTTTCTCGACCTGATGATGCCCGTCCTCAACGGCAAAGAACTGTGCGAGATTCTCGACGTGGAGCCAGAACTGCGCTCGCGTCACACCATTGTCCTGATGTCGGCCATGGACAAAATGGACGAAGCCGCCACCCTCAACGTAGACGCTCTCATGCCCAAACCCTTCTCGGTAGATGATGTCGTGGGGATGATAGCTTCTTAAAATACTATGGATGTGCGCTCGTTTATTCCCCTGATTGCTGTCGCGATACTTTTCATTTATCTGAATAGAAGTGGTATCTGGCAGAAGATGAGCTAAGTTTTTGTAACTAATACATTCGCAGTCAGTATGGCTTATCGCCATACTGACTGCGAATGTATTAGCAATAATTCTCAACTTACCACCTTCAGCGCGAAAGGCAAAGGAGCATACTTGAGAACCGCGACGAGAGCTTGAGCCTGTTGCTGCGTAAAATTACCTGTGATTACAAACTGTCCATTGATTGGCGATTGAATGTTCGCTGAAGACAGGACTTTTCCGTCTAAGGTAATCGTCAGGCCGTAATTAATATACATCCGGGTGAAAGCCCCAAAGCGACCGATTGCGCTGCCCTTCATCTGTCCATTGATTTGAGGGCGGCCCGTTTGTGAATCGGAGGCTACTGAAAAGGAGGCGGGGTCATAGTCTAAACTGGTAAAGCGTGGCTGACCACCTGGATTGTACTGGATATATTGATTGGGCTTGAAAAGTATATCAGACGGAAGTATCGCATTCTCATTGGAACTGGGGCCAGTATTCCAGAAATCCAGTACGCCGACTTGCAGAAGCGTGTTGATGGTTTGCTGCTCATTATTGCCGAAGTGCGGTAGGTCTACCACGAGACCAAGTTCTCCACGAATCATCTGTACGCGCACACTTGACCCGTGCAAACCAAAGTTGCTGAAACGATGGGAAAGGATAGTCGCCTCTGTCTGCATCTCCTGCTGTGAGTACATGCTGGACGTTTCTGCTGGCACCAGTAGTATGCGCATCTCACTCCCCCCGGAAGGATGTAAACCCACACTACCAGTAGTAGTACGATGACCAACAGAGAAGGTGAGTACAAGTGAACCAACCAGCAACACGAGGAAGATTACTCCTGCGATGGCATTGAGACGCCGTGACCATCTTTGCCTCGTTCTGACAGGTTTTTCGAGCGTAGGAATCGGAGATACGAGTTGTAGCGGACGTGAGTCATATGCTGCGCTGACAGGTTCATATTCATGCGCTTGTTCATCTTCATCTTCATTTACTGGGAGAGCATAAGCATACTGCGCGAGACGTTCATGAACACGCGCCAGCACCCGTTGTTCATCTGGCGTCAGATGGTAGGTGGCGCGGAGTTCCTCGATAAGGAAGGGATTCGCCAGTTCTTCGGGAAGCAGTTCATCGTGATCTAACATCGGTTTTCTCCTTCGGTTTGCTGATAGACCTGGCGCAGGAAAAGGATGCTGCGCGAAAGGAGTTTGCGCACGGCTCCTTCGCGTTTGTTGAGTAGCAGGGCAATTTCAGCACAGCGGAGTCCATCTCCGTAGCGTAACTGTAAAATGTGCTGTTGCAGAACAGGAAGTTTTTGTAGAGCAGCCCGTAATTGTCCGTACTCTTCCTGCTGAAGCGTCAATTGTTCCGGGTTCTCTTCAGCAAAAATCATGTCCATAATGGAATCCAGTGCAACGTGTGGAGACCTGCTTACCCGGCGATAGACATTGAGCAGCTTGTTATGAGCTACTCGTCTCAACCACGCCAGTTGCTCTCCGGGGGACAACGCGGCGAGATTGTCGTTCTCCAGCGCGGCTAAAAAGACATCTAAGAGTATATCTTCCGCGTCTTCCAGTGACCGTACATGAAGGCGCAGATAGCCGAAAATAACCTGCCCATAGCTCTCAAAGAGCGCCGTCTGCCGGTGATTGTCCTGTACGCTATCCACTTCTTCTGATTCTAGCGACATATGCATCCCTCTGTTTCGTACCCTCTTCCGACGAGTTTGTTGTCACCAGTAATAACACCGCAGTGAAGAAAATGTGACATTGTGAGCAGAGAGCCTATGGAATGTATTGTAATAGAGAACATCTTATCTTGTGATAATGGAGCTTCAAATACAAGGATTGCAATGTAGGGGAGAAAGAAAGGAACCTGACAAACGTTTGATAGGGAGGGGGCGGGGAAAATTCATCCAACCGGGAGGGCTGAATGAAATTTGAAGCTGTGGCTAGGAGTACATAACCTCGGCTTCGGTTTCGATTTCACTGGCGAACTGGGACTCCGGCAGCATTTCGATCAGTGGCACATGTTTGGTTTCGCTGATGCGATTGTCCGCGTCAACGAAGACGATGTGCGGCTCCAGTGAGCGGATTTCCTGCTCGTTGAACTGCCCATAGCTCATGATAATCACCATATCGCCTTCGGCGGTCATGCGGGCGGCTGCCCCGTTGAGACAGATGACGCCAGAACCGCGAGCGCCAGCAATTGTGTAGGTCTCCAGGCGAGAACCATTGTTGACATTGACCACCTGCACTTTTTCGTATGGATAGATGTCTGCGGCATCCAGCAGGTCCTGATCAATGGTGATGCTGCCGATATAATTCAGATTTGCCTGGGTGACGGTGGCGCGGTGAATCTTACCTTTGCACATAGTGCGCTGCATATTGACTGTTCCTTTCAAGTCAAGTCGAGATTACACACGTTTCACGAGGGACACAATAATATAATACGTTGTCCCCCTTATTATACTAAACGTCTGAGAATGGAGTTTGGGAACAAGATTCGCATTTTTCTATGCCAGGCGAGTACAAAAGCAGGGGATAGCAGCCAGTTCACACATGAACTGGCTGCTATCCCCTGCTTTTGTACTCGCCTGGTATTATGCTCGCCAAACTTCGGCGTTGGTAAATGCTACATCCAGGCCGCTACTGTTGTCTACACCGAAGACACCAATCGCGCCGGTAGCGGAACTGCTATCAGTAAACTGGGTAATGAACTGGTTATTGGTATACAGATAGATATTACTGCCGCGAGCAAGGATTGCAATCGTATTTGTTTGATTG
>DATGJV010000032.1:0-3281 GCA_035295005.1 Ktedonobacteraceae bacterium
CATTACAGACCTCCTCACCGCAGGTAGCGCGTAAGCAGCGTTGGAGGTCTGTATTTCAAGGATACAATTACTACTACTATCGGGAAATAGAGAGAATGGGAAGGATATTCTGATGAATAAAAAGGAACGTGTTGATGCGGCACTGCGTGGCGATGCAGTGGATCGCGTACCTGCGAGCATGTGGGGACATGACTTTACGCGAGAATGGAACGTCCACACTTTCGTTGAGGCGATGGTCGAGAATTTCAATCGTTACGATTGGGATTACATGAAGGTGAATCCACGAGCGGCCTATCATGTACAGGGTTGGGGCGTCAAAGTGCGCCCATCCGGTGATCCGTATAAAGGGCCTGTGTTCGAGTCCAGCCCCATTCGTAGCGCAGCGGACTGGAAACGCATTCGTCCGTTGGAACCCGATCAGGGCGTACTCAACGAGCAGCTACGCGCACTGCAATTGATCAATCATTCGATTGGCTATGATGCCTACTTCGTCCAGACCATTTTCTGCCCGCTTGGTGTAGCGAAATACCTTGCTGGCAACAAAAATGAGCCGGTGCTGCAAACCATGCGCGAGGACCGCAAAGCGCTGCATGCCGCATTGCGTGTCATCACCGAAACGTTCACCACCTATGCCATCGCGTGCCTGGAACAGGGCGCAAGCGGCATCTTCTACGCCACCAACAAATGGGCCAGCGAGAGTCTGCTGACGCCCGACCAGTACCGCGAATTCGGCGAGCAGTACGATCTGGAATTCCTGGACGCCATCAAGAGCCGTAGCAAATTCAACATCCTGCATATCTGCGGCTCACACATCTTCTTCGACCAGCTTGCCGGTTATCCGGTACAGGCCGTCAACTGGGATGCTAACGCCGAAGGCAACCCGGACTTACGCGAGGGCAAGGCACGTTCCGGTCAGGCTGTCATGGGCGGCCTCAGCCAGGACATGCTCAAAAATGGCGTTCCCGACCAGATAGAGGAGGCGGTGGCAAATGCGTTAGAGCAAACCGGCGGCAAACATTTCCTGCTCGCCCCCGGCTGCTCCATTCCACCGGAGACGCCCGCGAAGAATCTCGAAGCGATTCGCAAGGCTTTACAATAGTCAAAGGCACAGGTCAAAAAAGGGTACAATCCATTCATTTTGCCGGAGGCAAAATGAATGGATTGTACCCTTTTTTGACCTGTGCCTTTGACTCCAAAGATAGACAAACGTGATATGATACACGTGTCAGATTATCCTCGCGCAGACTTTAACTGAGTCGTATTTTGTTTTGCCTATTTCAGAAAAGTGGGGGTTTACACAATGGGCTTATTCACTGTCTCAAGAATACGAATGCGCACCCTGATCTCGTATCTCACCATCGCTCTTGTCTCCGGCGCATTCCTGTTCAGTAATGCTTTTTCTCAAGCGGCACCAGTCTCTGCCGCCGCTGTCGGTACATCGCCGTTCAAAATTGAGAAAAGTACCATTACACCAGCCGCCGTTGTTGATCCAACGAAACTTTCCCTGTCGAATGGGCCGGGTGCAAACTTGCCAAAGGGAACCCGCCCAACTCATCCACGGGGGAATGTAGGCACGATAGCGGCACCATCCTCCTCGCTTGCGAATGTGCCAGCGGGTGCATTGCTTGAGAATTTCAACGGCGTCGGTAGCCGCAACAGCGCGAAAGTGAATTTCGGAGCCGAATTTGAGCCGCCCGATCAGGGACTTTGTGTTGGCAATGGTTTCGTGATCGAGCCAGTCAATTCCGCCTATACCATTTACACCACCAAAGGGCAAGTGGTAGCCGGGCCGTTCAACGTCAACAAGCTCTATAATGAGGGCTACAAGCAGTTCACCAGCGACCCACGCTGTTTTTATGACAAAGCAACCAACACGTGGTTCGCGCTTATTCTGTTCATCAGCTCCAACAATCAGGTAGGCCGCACCGATCTTGCTGTGAATCCTTCGGGAGACCCAACAAAGCCCTGGACGGTCTATCATATTGACGGTACCGATCCAGGCGGCCCTGGTTGCCCCTGCTTTGGCGACCAGCCCTTGCTTGGCATTGACTCGTACAACATTTATATCAGCACCAACGAATTCTCGATCACCGGCCCAAATTTCAATGGTGCGCAAATCTACGCCGTCTCCAAGTCGCAACTTGTCGCACTGTCGAAAAAGGTCAACGTGGTGCATTTCGGCAATTTGACGGTTGGCAGCACGGTTGCCGCCTCTGTTCAACCAGCGTTAACATATGGAGCATCTGACGCCGAGTACTTCATGAACTCGCTCGATCCCTTTGGCACGTTCGATCACCGTCTCGGCGTCTGGGCTATGACCGACCGCCAGAATGTTGGCAAAGGCGGTATTCCCACGTTATCACGGCTGGTCATCGGGAGCGAACCATATGGTGTCCCACCAAAGGCAGAGCAAAAGGGAGCGAAAAGTTTGCTGGACTCCGGGGATGATCGTATGCAACAGACAGAGTTCATCAACGGAAGCCTCTGGGGTGCGCTCGATACCGCAGTGACCATTCCACATGATAATGCCTCACGTGCGGGCATCGCATGGTTCAAAGTCCAGCCATCGCTCAATGACAACAAGATCGGAAACGCGACTATCCAACAACAGGGCTATGTCGCGTTGCTCGGCAACTACCTGCTCTATCCAGCGATACAGGCCAGCCCGGAAGGCACCGCCGCCATTGTGATGACGCTCTCAGGCGCAACGTACTTTCCCAGCGCCGCCTATACGTTCATGAGCGCGAATAGCTCATCATTTGGAGCTATCCATGATGCCGCGCCTGGCTACGGCTCCTATGATATCAAAGCGACTCGCTGGGGCGATTATTCATGGGCTGTTCTCGACCCCTCCGGTGAAGCTTTCTGGATGGCGACGGAATACATTCCACCACTGAACAGCCAGACCAAGGACCGGAAAGTCAACTGGGGTACCCGCGTCCTCTCTGTCAGCGTGGAGAATTAATCAGAGAAGCGCGAGGAACTGGAACATTGGTGCAGAGGATGCACCATACCATGCAAATTGCCAACGGCAATTTGCATGGTATGGTGCATCCTCTGTACCAATGTTCCAATATTCCAAACAGCCTATTGTCAAATCTTGACGATATATGCTATACTACTCTTGAGCAGGGGAGTTGCTTGAGATAGTCTCAAGCAGGCGGAGTATGGTCTGACTTGAAGGGTAAGGCCAGGTGAAGCTTAACACTTGCACGTAACGTCATATCGGGGTGTAGCGCAGTCGGCTAGCGCGCAGCGTTCGGGACGCTGAGGTCGGAGGT
>DATGJV010000033.1:0-4053 GCA_035295005.1 Ktedonobacteraceae bacterium
CCCAGTGTGGTACGAAATGGGTCTGCCGAGGCAATATAGAGATCGTTCGCCTGTTTTATCAAGCGGATTGCCGAATGGATATTCTCGCCCCAACCACGAATCCAGCCGACAAAATGCAATGCGAAAGCTTGACTGCTCCGGTCGCCTATCTCGGTTGCCAGTTGATGCGATTCCCATAATGCGGTCTCGGCCTCGGCTGTATGATAGTGCATCAAGTCGAGCGTTGCTTGCGCTTGCAAGAGTAAAATGCGTTCGTGTATATTCATGCGATGCAGATTTATGACGTAAGTGTTGCCTGCTAAAGGTTGTCTGGCGAACCAGGGCGCAAACTGTACACTGCCGATAAGATCAGTAGCTTGCTCTTGCAAATGTGACTTACTATGTACATCTTTTTCACTCACTCTGCCTGTTTCGTTTATTTCTTTGTCCAGCGCGATTCGTGCCGCTTGCAAGTGTGAGCGTGCCTGTTCATATTTGCCCTGCATACGGAATACATCCGAGAGTTGGCGATTCGCTTGCGCTGTCAGTAGGGAGGTAGGCTCCATACTTTGCTCTTGCCGGATATGTTCCAGTGCTTGCTGAAATGACTGTGCCGCCTCGTCGAGTTGCCCCAGCTTGAACCAACTTTCTCCAATCGTGAGCTGAAGCTGAGCGGCAGAAGGCTGCGTGTATCCATCGCGCAACTGGGTATTCGCCTCAATCAATTTCAGCGCCAGTCGGAAATGACTGACTGCTTCGCGGTGTGCCTGTTGTCGTGCCGCGTCTTCACCCGCGAGCAGACTCCAGCGCAATGCTGCCTCTTTTTCGCCACTGAGAGCGTAATGTCGTACCAGTTCAGCGGCATGCGCGGGAGCGGTCTTGCCATAAAAAGCTTCTAGAGCGGCCCCAATCGCTGCATGCAATGTTCGTTTTCGTTGTTGAGGAATTTCGGCACTCAATACTTCTTGCACGATGCTCTGACAAAATATATAAGAAATGGGAATCAGGTTTGAGGATGCAAGGGAGGGAAAAAAACTGCTCCCGATAGACGCATCGCTATCGTCATCCCAGGCATCTTCAATGGGTGATATGCTCGCGATGAACGCAGCCCCTGTTGCTTCGTCTATCAAGGATTGCGGCGTATCATGTGTCGTCTGCAAGACGTGTATCAGGGCGTCGAGCGGGAATGTGCGTCCGAAGAGGGAGGCGACGCGCAAGAATTCACGGCAAGCATCGCTCAAACCTTGCAGGCGTTGCCCTACCGCGACAGTGATACTTTCCGGCAAAGCTGTCTCAATCATACGAGTAGCCCGCCACGTACCGTCACGCAAAATAATTTGCTGGTTGAGCGTTAGCGTGCGCACCAACTCTTCCAGGAAGAAAGGATTACCCTCGGCTCTGCCGAGCAGGGTTTGTGTGATGGGTCGTGAGATAGTACCAGGGAGTAGAGAGTGCAGATGTTGGGCCGCGAACTCTTCATTTATGGGGCTGATAGGCAAGAAGAGCAACAACCCGTGGCGCATCAGGTCGCTCAAGGTTTTGGCGGCAGCGATAGATGCACTCATCGCAATGGTTGGGTCATCACCGTCTGTCCAATCACTGGAAGTTGGTGCCGGACGTGCCGGGCGTGTAGCTCCCAGTAATGCAACGCGCCTATCATGAAGGCGCACCGTGAGATACACAGTCAATTCCAGGCTGGCACTATCGGCCCATTGCAGATTGTCAATACTCAGCAATACAGGCTGTTCCAGCGCAACATTCTCTATGAATGTAGCAACGGCATCGAGCAGACGAAATTTTTCCTGATCGGGCGATAGCACTTCATATTCGATGGTTGTATGCACTAACGACGGAAGCTCAGGAAAGAGCCGGGTCAATGCAGCAAGTAGGGGCATGCCTGCAAGGGATAGCTGTGGCGGAGTATGCGCGTGCGAGGTCTCGTGAGAAATTTCTTCATGCAGTCCGATGTAGGTGCGTAGCTGTTTTTCCGTGGCGGAACGAATTACTGGATGCAGTATTTCAATAAACGGCAGGTACGGGAACATCCTGCCCGTTTCATAGGCGCGGCCTTCTAAGACGCGGAACCCTTGTGTTTGAGCTTCCATGTATATCTCTGCCAGCAGACGCGACTTTCCCACACCGACCTCCCCACTCATGGTGAGAGCGCGTGGCCCGTGCGGCATATCATAGAAGACGTTGTTGAGCAGCATACGCAAAAGCTGCATCTCGGCCTCACGACCAACAAGGGGCAATGCTTTCTGGTATTGCCCTATTCCCAGAAGTGGGTCAACAAAGGGCGCTTGCATAATTTTATCTTCCCACGCCCGCTTTGCTTCTATACGTGGCTCGTTTCGCCATGTACGGGGCAATATCGTGATAGTAGAAGAGAACATAGTACACGATGAGGAATGGGACATCGAATAAGAAATAGAGCCAGAAGACTGGTTGTGCCTGCAAAACGAGCAGATGGTAGAGTAGCGCAAGAGCAACCAGCGTGCCATAGACGATGGCAACAATCGCCAGCGCACGAACATGCGCCCATTCGCGTTCCCGCGAGAGCCAGAACGCACCCGCAGCATTGCCAAGAATTATGGCACCAATAAAACGTGCCAGCACTGTTGAAATGCTCACAGGCCAGATTTTCCAGTTTAGTTCCGGCAAAAAGAAAAATGCGAGTCCTACTACAAGATTAAACAGACCCGCCAGCAATGCGAGCTTGCGTTCCAGAGGGCTAAAAGTGAGCGGGTTCATTGTCGCCTCCTTATCGTCCTTACCAGTCATGTCTTGCTTCGATTATACTACAGTTAGAACGAGACGGATACTATTTTTATCGGCTCAATCAGAGGGTACGCAAAAGTTGTCGCTTTACCACCAAAATTGCTGTTGTGGGTAATATTACCAGTACAAACGCCCTTTTGTAAATGGGTAATATCACCGACGAATACACCGGCATTTCCACATACACTAAGCACAGGATAGGCTTCGGAAGTACGATGATGGCAGTGACCTGTGGAGAACTTTTTCCTCCGGGTTTTCAATCAACTTTTGATATGGCCTATCCGCGTCTAAATAGTCGAACGTTATGTGTGAAAGAAAGGAAGTCCAAACTTATGCAACGTTTGTTCATGAAGAGTCGCCGGATCAAAGGTCTGGCTCTTGTGGCTCTCGCCCTCGTTGCTTTAGGGCTGCTAAGCGCATGTTCAGTCAATCCTTCAGTTGCGGCAGATTCCTTGAACAGCGCAGCCGTTGCTAGCAAAAGCCAGCAATCGGCCAGTACCTTTAACTTTAATTTGATAGCCTCGCCTGGTATCAGTTCCTGTCTGCCCAGGGCGAGCGGTTCCGCGACCATCACAACAGGCTCATTGAATGATAAGATGACGGTGAATGTCAGTGGTCTGCCAGCCAATACTGGCTTTGATCTCTTTATCATCGAATTACCGAACAAGCCATTCGGCGTTGCGTGGTACCAGTCCGATCTTCAGACCAATTATGCTGGTACGGGTAGCGCCTCTGTACGTGGTATCTTCAATGTGGAAACATTCTCGGTCTCGCTCGGCGACAACCAGAATCCGCCCGTCGCGTTTGTACCGACGCACCAGTACCATGTTGGTCTCTGGTTCAACGATCCCAAAGTCCCCTTTAATCTTGGTTGTGAGCCGGGTCAGCCAAACCCAATAATCACTCCATTCAATGGTGTACAGCACGCAGGAATCCAGGTGTTGAATACGGCAGAGTTCCCGGACAACGCTGGTCCACTCTCTCATGTAAGTTAATCTGAATATGGAAGAGCAGAAGAGGCAGAGGTGCGGCATTTTGCCGGGTCTCTGCCTCTTCTGCCTTTCCACGAATAATTACTACTGGCGCGGAAATGGCAACGCCCATATCCAGATGCAAGCGGCAAATGACACGCTGCCCGCGATAACGAAGAGGTGGAATATTTCGTGGAAGCCCAGGATACGCGGGAATGGATTGGGCCAACGCCGCGCATAGACAACAGCCCCAATGGTGTAAAGCAATCCACCAAGAACAAGCATACCAACGGCAGTCCAGGGCAGGACCGCCAGAAAGGCTGGT
>DATGJV010000034.1:0-9019 GCA_035295005.1 Ktedonobacteraceae bacterium
CTTCATTGAACCCGAATGATCAAGCACCAGGGCAAAATTGAGGGGCATGCGCACCTGCGCCATTAGTTCTGTTGGCTTTGTTTCTAATAATACATATGCTACCTGGCTCCCACCAGTCACAGGCATAAAATCTTTGCCTAACTCGTGTGCCAGAGTTACCTCACCGGACATGTTTTATAAACTCCTTTCGCAGCAGGTTTGCCACAGTATATCATACTATGATACATAAACCACCACTACGCTAATATTATCCTCACCGCCGTTGGTATTCGCCGTTTCGACAAGTTGCGTGCAGGCCATCTGTGGCCCGCTTGCAGTATTTAGAATACTTTCTATCTGGGGGTTGCGTATCATTTCCCATAAACCATCGCAGCAACTTAAAAGAACATCGCCTGGGTGCAGTTGCTGTTTGAAAATGTCTACCTGCACGTTCAGCTTATCTCCCAGGCTGCGGAATATCTGGTTGCGTTGCGGATGTGTATACACGTCGTCGGGCTGGATTAGCCCTCCTGCCACCAGTTGTCCCACTAGCGAATGGTCGTTGGTCAACTGGTAAATTTGGCCGCCGCGCACCATATAGGTACGACTATCCCCCACATTTAAGATATACGCATGCTCTCCTACGATCATAAAACCCGTAATCGTCGAACCCATATCTGTCTTCTCGCGCTGGTTGACCGCGCAGATAGCCGCGTTCGCATCCTCTATTGTCCCTTGCAACAGTGCCACCATCGCCTCTTCATCCGCCAGTTGCACCGGTTGCCCTGACTTCTCCTGCGTCAACGGAGCGTTCAGCAACTCGCGTACCATGCGCTCGGCAATGATATTGATCGCTACGCGGCTAGCCAGTTGCCCATTGTCGTGACCGCCCATGCCGTCGGCAACAATAAAGACACCCATCGGCACGGAGACAGACTCGTGGATGCGTTGCATTTGCAGTACCAGGGTACTGTCTTCATTTGGATCGCTCCGTCGCACATCCCCCGCGTCGGAATCGCTCGCCGCCGCCAGATGCACGCCGTTAGGAAAGGCATTTTGCTCTACCTGTTCTTGCTCAATTGCATAGGTCTTTCCTGCGTCAACAAACGTATTCACAATGTTTCCTTGCAGCACACTTGCTTCAGCACTCTTTTCACCCGGCTCCCCTTGCCCGCCGGCAACGCTTGCAGGATACTCATGCATCACATACGGGATGTTCAGCAATTCCGCGCCGCAATCGTTACAAAACTCGTCGCCCTCGCTATTTTCTTCCGTACCGCAGTTCCAACAATGCTGGTACCCCTGGTGGTCAACTACTGCGTAGACATGGCTCTGGGCGTCATCACTCACTACCTCGGTGACCTCATAGCGTCCATCCAGCAGCGTTCCTACTGCCAGTACGGCAAAATCGCCTCCTGTAGAGGGCGTTTCCTCCGCGTTGCTCCCGGTTGATTCGCTTGACTCTGTTGATTGCCCGGCTGTAGTCTCCGGCATATTTTCCTTTTCCTCGCTTCCTGATGCCATAGTGGCCTCGTTTCCGTTCTTTTCGCGAGAAGCATCCGCTTGCACTGTAGGTTGGTTGCTTTCGCTATCTGTTATCCCTGTATCCTCTGCATTTTTTTCCTCTTGCCCGAAAACAATGTGTGGCGGCGGTGGTGGAATGGGCTGATCATTCTGCACAGAGGGCAACGGGGTTTGCGGAGCAGTCCCTGCCTCTTCATTCTGGGTGGGATTGATCAACATCGTTGGCATATCCGCGATATCCAGATTCTCTTGTTCTCCCGTCTTGCCAACATTGCTGACATTCCCCGGCCTCATCTCACCCGCTGCCGGTGCAGCAGAGGGCTCTGACTGCGCCGCTTTCACATCCCCGTTTGCCGATGGCATCGCAGACGCGGCGTTCTGTTCTGCCTCTGCCTCGCGTTCCCAGCGACGCCGGTGATAGGCCATCATCTGCTCACCCGTCAAAATCTGCGTTGGAGCAAGGCTTATGTCTTCAACAACGTTTGCCGGGCCAGTATTTGACGGAGCCGACGCAGGTGCCCGATTCGCCTCCGGGGCAGCGGTAACCTCTATAGCCGCACTGGCTTCCGTATGGAATGGATGCCCACATTTCTTACAAAATTTGGCATCATCACGATTTTGTGTATCACATGATGGACAGACCATTCTGCCCCTCCTTTATAGTATAGTCTATAGTTGTTTCTGTAAACGGATCGCCTCAGCGTTATTTGGGTCCCGCTGTAGCGCCTCGCGTGCCATCTGGCGAGCTTCTGACTTCTTTTTTAGCTTGAGATAACATGTCCCCATCGCCGTATAAATTTCGGGCGCATCCGCGTTCCGTTGTCGCGCCTGTTCGAGCGCACTCAGGGCTTTGCTCCATTCATTTCCCTTCATATGGATGCGTCCCAGTTCATACCACCCATCTGGCAATTCAGGGTCACACTGCGTCGCCCGCAGCAGCGTACTGGTCGCCAGCGACATCTGCCGCGTCTCCCCGTACAAGTGCCCCAGAGAAATCAGAATCAGTGGATGATCCGGCTTGATTTTCAACCCTTCCTGGAAGTATGCCTCCGCCTCGTGTTGATATCCCTGCTCCATCGCGACCAATCCCAACTGGTAATAAATCGCCGGGTCTGTTGGAGCCAGTTGCTGCGTCTTCTTAAAAGCCGCCGTCGCTTGCGTATACAGGTCAAGATCGCGATATGACATCCCCAGTTGAAAGAACGAATCAATTGCATCGGGTTTGAGGTGTGTTGCCGCGTCAAACTGTTCAGCCGCGAGTTTCATATTCTCCGTGTACAGTTTGTTGTCCTTATCCTTCACCGACTGCCCGTACTGGCGATAAGCCCGCCCAAGATTATATACCATCTCATACGTAGGTTTCCCGTGTGAAGTTGCATACTTGAACTGGTTTAGCGCCTCGACATACTGTTTGTTCTTGAGATAATCCAACCCCAGTCGGTAAGCTGCGTTCACTTCAGACCCTGCTGTTCCCGTTGATGTTAACGGCACTCCCTGTCTTGCCTGCCCATTCCCTGCCGGGGCCCGATTGATCGCGCCCCCTGCCCCATTTGCCCCCGTCGGTGTAACCGGGCGTGCCTTAATCGGAGTCGGGCGTGGGGTAGTGACCGGTCGCGCCTGGATAGGACGTGATTGAATTGGTCGTGCCTGGATAGGACGTGAAGTCTGGGTCCGATTTATTGTACTCGCAGTTTGGGATGACTGTGTTGATTGCGTCGTTGGTTGCACCGGGCGTGCCTTGATTGGCTGCCGCAAGCTCCCTGACATGCGTACTTGCGGTGGCACCGCCGTCGCACCCTGCACAAGCGGCTGCCCGTCGCGTTTGCAAAACTTCGCACCGGGGCGATTCTTAAATCCGCACCTGGGACAGACAACTCCTTCCGATTGGGCAGGAACAATTACCGTCGCGTTTGGCGAGGCTGCCGCCGGAATTTGTATCGTTGCTGGAGCGGTGACAGCGCCCGGCAGGCACTGTTGCAGCGCCATACGCATGGCCTCCGCGTTCTGGAAACGCTGTGCCGGGTTTTGCTGCATCGCCTTGATAATCACCCGCTCCACCGGGCAGATCACCCGACCATTCACCGTGATCGTGCGCAAACGCGGATTCTTCGCTTTGATGCTTCCCTCAGCTGGCGTTTGAATCGGGTCAGGCTCGTAATTCGTCAACAGGTGATACATCGTTGCACCCAGCGAATAGATGTCAGACCTGGCGTCTGTTTGCACTAATTTTCCAGGATTCTGCGCACTACGCTTCTGTCCAGGCATCGTAATCGAGCCAAGATGCTCTGGCGAAGCATAGGAAATCGTTCCCAGGTTCTCCGTATTCGTGCGTTTATTCGGGTCAAAGCGGCGTGCGATACCAAAATCTATCAACTGGATATTGCCGTCGGGCATCACCATAATATTGCCCGGTTTGAGGTCGCGCAAGATAATTGGCGGATTGAGCGTATGAATATAACTCAATGCCTCGCATACCTGCATCATCCACTTAATCACCGCTTGCTCGTCAAGCGGCCCTTTGTTATCTTCCAGCTTCTTATCCAGGCTCTGTCCCGGCACAAACTCCATCAAAAAGTAATTATTGCCACGTTCCTGGAATGGATACATAAACGTTGGAATACGCGGGTGCTTCAGTTTTGATAACAGGTCAATTTCTTTATTGAACCGCTCCATCGCGGCCTTACGCTCCTCCACAGCCATCGTCTGACTGATCAGAAGTTCTTTAATCGCAGAAAAGTACCCTGGTCTGCCAACCAGTTCCACTTTATACACGGTACCCATGCCACCTTCGCCAAGCACCTGTACAATCTTAAATTTTCCATCCAGGACGCTACCTATTGGAAGATGATCCATACCCTGATTTCCCCAATCTTATCCATACATCCATATGCGTGTCATGGCCCGAAGTATCACGCCTCCGCACTTGTATCCATGCCTGTCGTAACCCGTTTGATTACGCTCCGGGTACGTGACTGTATAATATGTGACTGCACAATACGGGACTGCACATTGCTTCGCTCGTGCAGGGTGGGCGCGATAAATCGGGCCCCTACATTTGTGAGCGCGATTTATCGCGTCCCGATAGTTTAGCTGGTGCGATACATCGCGTCCCGACAGTTTAGTGAGCCGTGACATGTACGACTATGGCGGTGATGTTATCCTCGCCGCCGTTCTCGTTTGCCAGGTCAATCAATCTACTGCTGATTGCCTGGGGGCTTGTTTTGGCGCTGAGTTCAGCAAGTAATATCTTCGTATGTACCATTTCCCATAGTCCATCGGAACAGAGCAGCAGCGTATCATTGGGAAGCAACGTCTCGTGGAATACATCAACCTCAATTGTCTTGTGTCCAGCGCCCAATGAGCGATAAATCAGATTGCGTTGTGGGTGAGAATAAATATCCTCCGGGTCAATCTGTTTCTCCTCCACTAACCGTGCCACCAGTGAATGATCTTTTGTCAGCGCCTTGAGTTTGCCATCGCGCAGCAAATAGGTGCGGCTATCTCCCACATTAGCGATATAGGCATGGTCATTTTGAATCAGCGTGGCAGTCACCGTACAGCCCAGCCCCCTGGCTCCTGATTGCCGTTCGCCGTAACGCACAATCTCCTTATTGGCTTGCTGGATCGCGCTCGTAAATTGGTCCTCCACCGACTTCGCGATAGGCGTCTCTGCCAGTTTGCGTGTCTTAGTCGCCTGTTTCCCGGCATCCCCGTTCGATGCGGAAGCCGGGCCAATCGTTGCATCATTCACTGGTAGTGATAGTTTGATTGTAGGTTGGTCCGCGGTCGGTTTAAAAAAGCTCTCCAGAGCCTTACTGATGGTCTCTACTGCAATCTTGCTGGCAACCTCACCCGCCTGGTAGCCGCCCATGCCGTCCGCGACAATAAAGAGGCCACGGTCTCCATCATCGAAAGATTCAATTCGCTTATATGCAGAGTCTTCGTTCTGTTCTCGTTGTTTCCCAACGTCCGATTTATCAGCAGCAATGAGTTTGAAATGCATAGTTATTCCCTCACATACACGATTTTTTACGTCAGATATTTTCAGATACTATACCATAAATTTGACCATAGTTACAAACATATATCCCTTACATCAGCCAGTAGCGCCAGTATTCATCTATAAAACAGCTATATATGGCTTATCAGTTTTATGTAACCGTTCCGGGTACCCGCCAGGGATACCTCTACCATAGACGATGTGTATGCAAGGTATTCGTCAAGGATGCTCCTACTATAGACAATGGATATTCATACTATCTTGTATACGGCCCAATTCGCAAAAAGTTGTGCATATCATCCTTGCATCCGCCCCTCATCCCTGCTATACTAATGCCACGATACTGAACAATACTAGTTGGGAGAATAAACGCGGTTATGGTAGCCGCCCGTACATCACGTACTTCTATTGTGCCAATGCCACCTCCACGCCAGGCTGATCCCATTATTCACGGCAGTCGTGAAATCGCGCAGTGGCTAACCCATTACTGGCAAAAATTACAATTACCGGCCCACGAACTGAGTCGTCTGGCTATCACGCAAGATCGCCAGGAATATACACGCTGGACAGGGAAACGCCTCAACACGATGGTGCTGGGGTGCTACTGTTACCTGTCTGTCCCTGCTACGCCTCACACGATCCGCGCTTCCCGACCTGCTACCACATTCCGCGTACCTGCGCCACGCAACGCTCCACCACCACCCGATCATCGCCACCTCATCTTCGTCGAGCCAGGGATGCAACCGCAATCCATCGAAGTCACTGTAGCGCACGAACTCATTCATCTCGCCGACCGCGTTCACGGCACCCCGCGCCGCCATCGCCATCATGGCTACGACTCCATCGCCGCCGACGAAGCCGCCATCACCGGCTACCCACTTGAAGACCTGCGCCGCCTCCTGCACGAAGAAAGTCTGCGCCGCGAGTATATCCGCCGCGAACGCCGTCCCATCCGCTACCTCTACGAATGCCCCAACTGCGGCAAACAATATCCCCGCGCCCGCCGCTACTCCCACTCTGTTTCGTGCAGCCACTGCGACAAAACCTATAATCCGAACTACAAATTGCAGTTACGAGCGTAATTCTGCCATCTCCCCCTGTAATTCCTTCAACCAATCCAGCAGAGACCTTGTCTGATAGATGCGCCCACGCAGCACAACATGGTCGAAAAAATTCTCATCCCCCTGTGCGGCTGCCTGTGAATGTCGCGCCTCCAGATGGTCGAGGAAACTCTGACAGGCAACGATTTGCTGGTCTATCAGGAGAGCAATGCGTTCAGGCGCGAGGTGCTGCGCGAAATAGAGCTTGAGCAGGAAAAGGATACGTACCTCGCGTGGTCGCAGCACAGGCTCCGTCAGCCATTGGGAGAAGGCATCGCGCCCGGCAGGCAACAGATGAAATACTTTGCGCGGCGGACGTGTCCCCTGCGGCTCCAGTTCCGCCTCAATATATTGCAATCGTTCCAGCTTCTTCAGGAAGGCATACATCTGGCTCATCTCAAGATGCACAATCTGCCCCAGCGTGCCACCCTCAAACTGCTGGAACATCTCATAGCCATGCATGGGCTGGTTTTCCAGCAGCCCCAGAATGGCATATTCGGCGGGTTCACTAATTTGCATAATTGCTCTGCTCCTGCCCTCTTCCCGACGTTATTGAACAAGCACAGAGCCATTATAGTGCAACGTGAGGGATTGGGCAAGTAGAAGATTTTAAGCTTCTGTTGTATTGACACCAATAACCAGTCAGCAGTATCCTATTTTAGGAGGCATGCAAAAAACACTACCAATGCGACTTCCGCACAAATTTTTACGAAGAGGATCATTATGAAATCTATACGTCGCCCAATAGCCCAGCCATGTTTGCTTATCCTATCGCTCATTGGAATCGGTATTGCCATCTATCTGACAACGGTTCATTATGAAAACGTCCCTCTCATCTGTTCTGCCAGTGGGTTTGTTGATTGTGCGCACGTTCTCTCCAGTTCATACTCTGTCGTTCCATCTACCACCATCCCTATTACGGTGCCGGGCCTTGTCTGGTGTGTGATTAGCGCCGTCCTCGCAATTATCGGTTTGCGTTTTCAACTCGTACCGCGCTGGCTGCGTATAGCCCAATTTGTCCTGTCCCTCTCAGGATTACTGGTCGTTCTGTACCTGGTCTACGTGGAAATTGTGCGTCTGCACACCATCTGTGCCTGGTGTACAGGACTACACGTGGTCATCCTCGTCATGTTCCTGATTACGCTCGTACAATTACAGGCACCACAAAGTAATACGGACTCGACATTGCTGCGCTCGTCGAGTCGGGTGCGCTAAAGCGGACCCCTACAGCGCGGCGGCGCTGGTCAACCCCGCGCCCGCAGGCGCTGTAGGGGTCCGCTTTAGCGCACCCTCCTGGCACGAGCCGCAGCGATGTGCAAGTCAGCGATTACCCGTTTAATTTGCAGCATCAACCCTACACGTATCATCCATAGCCGCATCATTGTTACCAGCGTCGTACATCTATTGCAGGAAAAGCTGCGAGAGACAGCAGGGACGAGCTACCGGAAGGCCCGTTTGACTGGCTCGTCTGCGCAATAGATGTTTCAATGCTCTGAATTGCAGTGTCGCTACACACCTGCGAAGGCTGGTTCTTTGTGATCGAACAGATCGCAGCCGTCAGGTAATTGGCTACTCCCAGCACATTCTTTGAGAGTGTGTTTTCGGTAGAGAGTTGATTGGCGATTTGTTGCCCGGTGAGCGGCTGCGAACTGGCGTCTTGCTGATTGGTCCTGAGTACAGTAGGATCGTAGCTGGGGTTTTCAATGAGATACCGACCGCCAATATCCATGAAAGGATATCCCGCGACATTGTACGTGGTGAGAATCTGTTGTTCGGCAGCATTCGGCGTTTGCAGGGTATTTCGCTGGCGGTCCCCGTTTTCGAGAGGTACAAAATCAATGTAAGAACTGCTGTAGCTGCTCTGATAGAACGTAAAGGTGGCGGTATTTGGGTAAGAGTCGGTGCTTGATGACGAGGTTTCTCCCAGGTTATGGAAGGTGCCGAAACGGCTCAACGCGACAACGATGCTCCACCGTTCAGCCGCGCAGTAAGGACACCATTCCGCGCCATAGAAAAATACTTCCGGCTTGCCTGTTGGGCCGGTCAGCAATGACGAGGAACCCGATGCTTTGAAAGGATTGGCGACTCCGCCCGTTCCAATCTGGGAAAGCAGCGTGGGGCTAACTTTTGTCACAGCATTCACCACTGATGCGCTGGCAACCGTGCGGTCTGGCCCACTGGAAGATGGTTGAGCAGAAGTGAAGAAGAAATAGGCAATAATGAGGGCAATCACGAGCAACACGCCACCTACCAGTATCGCTGACCTGCGGCCCGAATTTCGCCGCATGCGCCGCCGATTGCGTGTCTGTGGCTGCTTCCCCCGACTAATTTCCTGCTGCCGCTGCCTCTGTTGTTCACGCCGCCTTACCGCCGCCGACCCCTGTGATTTTGACGACCCCCGCGATTTTGACATAGC
>DATGJV010000035.1:0-9119 GCA_035295005.1 Ktedonobacteraceae bacterium
AAGCCCCAGGAAGGTATTGTGATTGCTATTGGTAGTGGTCGTTTGTTGGACAATGGCGACCGCGCTGCGCTGGATGTGCGCGAAGGTGACCGCGTTCTGTTCGCCAAATACGGCGGTACAGAGTTCAAACTGGATGGCGAAGAATATCTCGTCCTGAAAGAAAATGACATTCTCGCTATTATTGGCTAGATTGGCTGGATTAGCCTGGAGCGAATAAAAGCGAAGGAAGGAATACGGAACAATGGCAAAACAACTGATATTCGACGAGGAAGCTCGTCGTTCATTAAAAAAGGGTATTGATATTTTGGCTGGTGCTGTGAAGACAACACTTGGCCCAAAGGGACGCAATGTCGCTCTCGATAAAAAATTCGGTGCGCCTTCTGTTACACATGATGGCGTGACCGTTGCGAAAGAAATTACGCTTGAGGACCCATTCGAGAATATGGGCGCTCAGCTCCTCAAAGAGGCTGCTACCAGGACCAACGATGTTGCTGGTGATGGTACCACCACCGCGACCGTACTGGCTCAGGCTATCGTTAACGAAGGCTTGAAGAACCTCGCCGCCGGTGCCAATCCTATGCAACTTAAATTCGGTATTGACCGTGGTGCCGAGGCGATTGTTGACTATCTGCGCTCGGTTGCTATTCCAGTTGAGGGCAAGAAAGAGATTGCGCAGATTGCCGCTATCTCCGCCGCCGACGAGCAGATTGGTAATCTCATTGCTGATGTAATGGATCGCGTTGGGAAAGATGGCGTCATCACCGTTGAGGCTTCTCGCGGTATCAACTTCGAGACCGAATACGTCGAAGGTATGCAGATTGACAAAGGCTACATCTCCGGCTACTTCGTGACCAACGCGGAGAAGATGGAAGCCTCTATCGAGAACCCTTACATTCTGATTACCGACAAGAAAATCAGCGCGGGCCAGGATATCCTGCCCATCGTTGAGAAGATTGTCCAGCAGGGCCGCCGTGAAGTCGTCATTATCGCGGAAGATGTTGATGGCGAGGCGCTTGCTATCCTTGTTGTCAACAAACTGCGTGGTATCCTGAACGTTCTGGCTGTCAAGGCTCCTGGCTTTGGTGATCGCCGCAAAGAGATGCTGCGTGACATTGCCACCCTGACCGGTGGAGAAGTTATTAGCGAAGAGATGGGCCGCCGTCTCGATAGCGCCACGCTGGCAGACCTCGGTTCCGCCCGCCTCGTCATCTCCCACAAGGACGATACGACGATTGTCGAGGGACGTGGTGACACCTCCGAGATTCAGGGCCGTATCCACCAGATCAAGGCTCAGATCGAAGATACCACCAGCGATTATGACCGTGAGAAGCTGCAGGAGCGCCTGGCGAAGTTGTCCGGCGGCGTTGCGCTCATTCGCGTTGGTGCCGGTTCAGAAGTTGAGCAGAAGTACCGCCAGACCCGCGTTGAGGATGCGCTTTCCGCGACCCGTGCCGGTGTCGAAGAGGGTATTGTCCCCGGTGGTGGCGTTGCGCTATTGAACGCGACCGAGGCACTTGACAAGTTGAATCTGTCGGGTGATGCCGCAACCGGTGTGAATATCCTGCGCCGCGCTCTCGAAGAGCCACTGCGCCAGTTGGCCGTCAACGGCGGACGCGATGGTTCCGTGGTTGTCGAAGGCGTGCGCCGCGCTCAAAAAGAGCATAACAGTGGACTGTTTGGCTACAACGTCCTCAACGACCAGTATGAAGATATGGTGAGCGCCGGTATCATTGACCCCGCGAAGGTCACACGCTCTGCCTTGCAGAACGCCACCAGCATCGCGGCGATGATCCTCACCACCGAGGCTCTCATCACCGACCTGCCTGAGAAAGAGAAGGCTGCTGCTCCGGCCATGCCTGAGTACTAGACCTCCAGTCTGTCCAGCCAGAGAAAGCGCAAAGGGAAATCCCCTGGAAATTTGGCACTGCCAAATTTCCAGGGGATTTCCCTTTGCGCTTTCTCTGGCTGGACCTTACCAGCGCTGTCGTACATGAGAGCGAAGTATCAGGCCCTGCTGGCCGCTCCAGGACCTGTAAAGTACTTATACTATCTGACCCAGATTGAGGCCGTACTGCTCGGTAATCCAGACATGGTTGCTGGAGTCAATGGTCAGTCCATCATGAGGATGAGCGCCATTGAATTTGAGCTGGATAGCGAAGACTTTCCCCGTGGAAGGGGTAAGCCTACCTATACGTGCGCTGAGAGAGTCATTGAACCAGACCTGGCCGGTGCTGGTCACGCCGATACCGGAAATGTGCGTCTGTGTAAGACCAGCAGATACCGGATAATCGGTGTGCGATTTCGTCACGGGATTGTAAACGCCAACCTGACCGGCAAAGCCTTCGCTGTACCAGATATTCCCCTTAGAGTCGGTCGTAATCAAATGCGGTGTCGGTGCGCCTGAGCCGCTGTCAATCGCGATCTCTTTGATAGTAATGCCTTTGCCATTCGATGTTGGCATGAAGTTGGCGATTTGCGGCAGCCCATTTTCCGCAAACCAGATATTTCCCTTAGCATTCATCGTGATGCCATAAGGTGTACTTCCTGCCGAGGGCGTCGAGGTTTCAGCAAATGTGTGTGTTGCCGGGTTGAAGAAACCAATTTTGTTGGCGAGAATTTCGGTGAACCAGATATGACCGTTTTTGTCCAGGAGCAGGTCATAGGGTGCAGCGTTGGGTGTGGGAGCCGTGTACTCCGTCCATGTGTTGGTACCCGGTACCAGTTCTCCGATAGCATTATGCGTCGGGTCGGTGAACCAGACGTTATGACTAACATCTTCAGTCAAAAATACGGGATTGTATTCCTTCGACGGTATGAAGTCCTGTTCTCCTGTCGCAGGATTTGCGGTATTATACCGGGCAATCAGTCCAGGGCCAGGATTACCGCACACCGGTGAAGCATCACAGTTCGGTTCCGCGACCCAGATATGCCCATGTCCATCAAGGGAAACGCCCCAGGGCTGATCCGTTGTCGGATATTCGGTGAGGACAGGTTTCGCAGGGCTTGTTTTCGCGAAGGCCGTTATGGTGGATGCGGTAAAGAGTGTGAAGGTTAATCCCACACTGCTGATTGCCATAAATATCACCATGCACATGCTCACAATGCTACGCACTGCTGTACTGGTAGTTTGCGCTGTCCCCCAGGAGTTCTTTACTTTCATTTACTTTCTTTACTTTCCGTTGTGTTTTGTTACGATGTATTGTGCAAATTGACGTTGGGCCAGATAACTAAATCTGCACTCATCTATGTAATTAGAACGCAGAGGGATTTTAGTAATCACTTTGACTTCGCTGGCTGGACAATATTCCTATACTCTGTTACAATTTGGCCTATGAGTACCCAGGAAGAAAAACACGTGCGCCTGCAACGACAATCGCTTGATAAGCCTGATGAGCCTGATGCCGGACAACCTGTTACCTATCCAACCGCTACAGTTGGCGACTATCCCCTGTTACCTGACGAGCAACCCATTGGTACTATACGCGATAGCCTGTATGACTTAATCCCGCTTGGCCCACGCGAGGAACGGTTAATCAATACACCCGCTTTTTTGCGCTTGCAGAAGATAAAGCAGCTTGGCTTTGTCTACCGTATCTGGCCTGGTGCGACTCATACTCGCTACGAGCATAGTCTTGGCTGTTACCATCTCGCGGTACGCGCTCTGCGTTCGCTCCTGCAGCGTGGTAGCAATGGTGGCCTGACGGGCGTCGCTAGCAGTAGCATACAGACGCTGGTAGTGGCGGCGCTGTTGCACGATATCGGGCATTATCCCTTTTCGCATACTATTGAGGAGTTAGGCTCTCCTATCGTGCTGCACGAACAGGTGGGCCGTTCCATAATCGAGCAAGGTGAAATCGCGACTATTATTGAGTGCGACTATCACCTTTCGCCGGAGCGCGTCGCGGACATGATAGACCCGCCCAGGTCGAAAACACTGCCGGAGGATGATGAACTGCTCGCGCACCTGTTGAGCGGCGCACTCGATGTAGATAAGCTTGATTATCTCCCACGCGATGCGCGTGCTTGCAATGTTCCCTATGGTGGCGTGGATGTATCGCGTCTACTAGGGGCTTTGCGCGTTTATCCAGGTAATGCCGCCAATGACGAGGCGTCGAAAAATGGGCAGCGGCGCATCGTTGTGACATACAAGGGTATCAGTCCCTTACATTCGCTGCTGCATGCCCGACAGGAAATGTTTGATAATATCTACTGGCACCACACAAGCCGTGCCTTTCAGGTAATGTTGGTGCGGGCCGTGCAGGAGGCCCTGTTAGCTGGTACACTCGATGCCGCCCAATTAGTTGGCTTAGACGACGCCTCGCTTCTCATATTACTGGCGCAGGAACGTATGCCGGGAAGCACTCGCGCCCTGACGGAAGACCTGGATTTGCGTAGACCCTATAAAGGCGTAATTGAGGTCAGTCGAATGGCTGGTCGCCTCTACCATCGGCTGGACGCGCTCTTCTGGGATGCGAACCGTCGCCGCCTCGTCGAACAACAACTGGCACAAGAACTGGCAACCGCGTTGGACATTCCAATCGCGGACTACGAAGTCCTTTTCGACATTCCGCGCCCTGAAAAATGGGAGATGGATGTGCTGGTCACTTTCGGCAAACACCCTCCCCTTGGCATGTCAGAACTGGAGACGTGGGTACAGGCCACCGGCCTCCAACCCGACGACCTCGCTCGTTATGAACACCATCAGCGCCGTATCCGCGTCGTCGTTCCTCAGCGTCTGCGCGACCCTCTGCAAGCCAGAAAAGATGATGTGCTGTTACCCGCACTGGAGAAAATTGTGTAAGGGAAGAACCCCACTTATTTTCTTTTTCCCTTGCGTTGGTACATCAATTTCACCGCTTTTTCGTGGATACGCCTCGCGGGGGGGAATTGTGGGTCAATTTGGAGGGCGTATTGGGCGGCGGAAACGGCCTCACGATATTGTTCGAGGCGGTAAAGATTATCGGCTTTGAGCGTCCAGTAGCGGACTTCATCGGGTTCGAGTTCTAGAAGGTGGTAAATGGCTTCGCTGGCTTCGAGAAAGTGGCCGAGGGAGCGTAAGGTACGCATGTGGCAATCCCAGGCGAAACGGCTATCAGGCATAAGTTGGATGAGATGGCTGGTATATGGCACAAGCCCGGCATAGTCTTCGGTAGAGCGCAGTGCCTCGATCATCAACGTCAGTAGTTGGATATCATCTGGATAGCTTTCGAGAGCCTCTTGCATGCAAGAGGCCAGTTCGCGTACTCGCCCGCAGCGATACAAAATCTCCCCTTTCATTTGCAGGGCAAGCAGATTGTCAGGGTCGAGCGCCAATCCCTGATTCATTGCATCGAGTGCGGCTGGGAGGTTATGCAAGTTGATGTGAGCCATGCCGCTATTAATCCAGGCACGGGCATCATCCGGTGCCAGTTCGGTTGAGCGTGTGGCGCTGCGCAGTGCATCGGCGAAACGCTTTTGTAGGACCTGTAAGCCGCTGCGATTTATCCACGCGAGTGGCAATGCAGTATCAAGTAAGAGCGCCTGGTCATTGGCAATAGTTGCCTCAGAGATGCGATCCAATTTTTGTAACGCACGTGCCTTACAGGCGAATGCCAGCGCCGAGCCAGCATCAACTTCGATGGCAAGTTGTGCGCTTTCGAGCATTTCCTGGTATTGGCCCCCTTTATCGTGGGTAAGCGCCTGTGCCAGTAGTTCCTCAAGTTCCTTTGAGGGTTGCCTTTCGGGTGCCGGTATATTATTACTCTGTGGTGTATCCATTGTATTCATATTCTCTGTTTGTTCTGTGGGCCATCTATTGAGAGCGATCACTCGCGCCTTTTCACGTTCATCTGTCAACAAAGGGAACCTCCTACGCTATTCGAGACACTATTATCTCATTATCACCTCATTTGAGCAAGCCTTTTGTCAGGGTTTGCGGTTCTTACAGACTTTTTACAAATATTTGTCAGTTTTCTGAAGATGATCTAGTATAGTATCCACAGGTAATAGCCAATCGTGTCTAATGTAGACAAATTGTGTTAGAGAAAAGTGTTGAGGTTTAAAACGATGCAAGACCCATATGATGAACATACTGTACCATATCAAGCACAACCGGCAGGCATGCAACCTCCGTTACATCCTGGAAATGTGGAGAACGCTGACAGTGTTGATAGTGTAGGGAACGCGGGGAATGTTGATAGTGTTGAGGATACAGCTACTACGGCGGGGCGATATCAGCAACCGGGCAATGGTTTTATGCCGCCACCGACATATCCGACGAATCAGAATAATCGCCCCAGGGGTGGTGGCCGCACCGGGCGGACTGTAGCACTGACGTTGCTGCTGGCAATTGTGTTTGGCGCACTGTTATTTGGCGCGGGTTGGGAATTTGGCAGAGGTGCGGCAGTAACGAACCCAACGAATTCATCTGTGGGCGCATTACAACCTGGCTCAAATGCCGCGCCAACAGTTCCCGCGTTGACAGGTACGAACATAGATACCGTGCGTGTGGCAGTCGTGGCAAAGGTGCGCCCAACGGTTGTTCAGGTGAATGTCCAGACCGCATCCGGTGGGGCCATTGGCTCCGGCGTGATTATTGATAAGCGCGGCTATATCATTACCAATAATCATGTTGTCAACGGTGCGCAAAAGATACAGGTCGTGTTGTACGATAACACCAAACTGGACGCGCAACTTGTCGGAACTGACCCTTTTGATGACCTGGCTGTTCTCAAGATAAATGCCCCGTCGAATATCGCGACGGCTACCCTGGGTGACTCGTCGAAGCTGCTGGTGGGACAGGAGGTACTGGCAATTGGTAATCCGCTGGGTATCACGCAGACGGTTACAAACGGTATCGTGAGTGCGCTTAACCGCACAGTTTCAGAGGGGCAGGGCAGTAACGCCACCATTCCCGATGCGATCCAGACCGATGCGCCAATTAACCCAGGCAATAGCGGCGGCGCATTGGTGGATATGCAGGGCAATCTCATCGGAGTTCCGACATTGACGGCAATTGACCCTGAGTTTAATGCTCCTGCTTCTGGTGTTGGATTTGCCATTCCATCGAACCGCGTGAAATTCATATCGGAGCAGATTATCCAGAATGGACACGTGGTGCATACGGGCCGCGCCGCTCTTGGTATTCAGGCCATCAGCGTTGACCAGAATCTGCAGGCGCAGGACAATCTCGCGGTCAACTATGGGGCAATGGTTGCCGGTTTCTCCACAAACAGTGCAGCTCAACAGGCGGGTATGCAGGTTGGCGACGTTATCGTCAAAATTGGCAACCAGGACGTTACAGATACCTCAACCCTGAGTGATGTACTCGCCACTGAGACCGTCGGCAGCACGGTCGCGGTACATGTGTATCGTGGCAACCAGCAATTGACCATCAATGTCAAGCTTGGCGAACTTGGCGCGACAAAATAGTATGTAGCAACAAACAGAGCGAAAAGCCGACGTGCGACAGTATCGCACGTCGGCTTTTCGCTCTGTTTGTCGCTACATACAAGTCTAGTAGTGAAACGAAGCGACACCACGCCTGAAAGTCCTACTTGATTGTTATTTGTTGTTACTATGTGTTACTGTATAGTTATACATAGTAAATAATCCGAAATAAATAAAAAGGAAAAAGTGATGCGGAAGAAAGTAGGAGATCTGGGGAGATTTTCCAATCCCTCCCTGCTAATCCTGTCCAGTCTGGCGAATGGGCCGAAGCATGGGTATGCCATGCTTCAGGACATTGAGGAGTTCAGTGGGACACGGCTTGAGGTTGGGACGTTGTACGGGGCGCTGGCGCGTCTGGAGGCGCAGGGCTGGATTGAACCTCTGGAGAGCGAGGACCGCCGTCGCCCCTATCGTTTGACAGGTCAGGGATTGGCCGCTCTGCAAGAGCAACTTGCCACGATGCAGCACATCGTGAATACTGGTTTGCATCGTCTGGCCGGGGCATAACTCACATACTATGAAATACTACTGTTGGAGGAATCGATGAAACCTGCCTTTGCTCATGCCTGTTTATTGCGCATTCTCCATCTTTATCCACGCGCATGGCGCGAACGCTACGCCGAAGAGGCCGCTGCCGTCATTGAAGAGCGTCCAGCTTCATTCGCGGCAATCTTCGATATACTCTTGAGCATTCTGGATGCCTATATGCATCGTGACCTTTTCACAGAAAGGAAGTTCGTGATGTTGCAGCGATTACGCTCTAGCCACTTCATGATTTACTGCTCTGCCCTGCTTTTTAGTATTGTGATATATCTGTACACGTCGGTAGGTGCATATTTCTGGTATCCCAGCCTGGTGAACCAGCGTGTGTATTCCCTCACGGATACATTTATAAACTACTCAACGCTCTTTCTGGCGCTGATAACAGTGATAGGGAGCATGGTATTTACAGCAGTGGTAGTTAAGCAGGTACTGGCTGATGGGCATCGTGGCGGCTTCTATACTGGGAGCTTGCTCATTGTTACCGTGATTGTTGCGTTGCCATTTATCTTAAACCAGATTGTGGTCCCGATTGGCAGCTCTAATGCGTTAGCCTCTCTCATTATACAGATTCCCTATGTAAGCGATTTGTTAGCGATTCCAGGCAGCGAAATCTGTGTCGCGCTGGTCTTTGTTGGACTGCAACAGGTTTTTGACGCGAAAAGGGCAGGGCGTTTCAATGCTGCCATGTTGTGGCTACCCGGCGTACTTGTCCCGATTATGCTGCTTATCATACGTTATCATTATGCCCCATCGTACCTGGACGTGGGAACTTACGACATCCAGGTTGGCAATATCCTGCTTTCACTCGTTGTTTTTGGCAGTCTCTTTGTGCTTGCGCAAAGAAAAAGGACAGCTGCGCCATCTGTTCGGGCAGGATATGTGCATTTCATTCTACCCGTGTTGATTACGCTTTTCATGAGTGCTATCCTGCTCGCGCTGCTTTTCCTGATGATCTCGCAGCATGTTAGTCTCGCAGATATGCGGTTGATGCGCTACAGTATCATGAGCCTGATGCTCCTCTTCCTGGCGATCCTGACGGTACTCTCGTACATTTCTCTTTGGCGGGGCTTCAAGGCGCAGCGTGCGCTGGCTTAATGTTAGACACAGGCAAACGCCATGTCACCGTACAAAATGGCTCAGTGAGCCAT
>DATGJV010000036.1:0-6517 GCA_035295005.1 Ktedonobacteraceae bacterium
GTTGTGGGTCAGCAATGCCGCGCTCACTTAACCAGCGTGCCGCGTATTGCAGGTCGCGTACAGAGTCCATGCGCAGTCGCACATCGTCCAGGCTCTGGTATTCATATCCATACCCGGTACTGCCACGCACATTTGGCACCAACACTGCATAACCGCTAGAGACGAGATACTGGATAACAGAATTATATAACGGGCGTGATTGACCCTCCGGCCCACCATGAACATAGACCACCACAGGCAGATTCCGCGCCTGCTCCGTCTCCGGCAAATACAAAAATGCCGGTATCTGCCTCTCATCAAATGTTGGGTAGTGTACCAGCGACGGCGTGGCAAACGTGCCGCGTGGAATACCGCCCGTCGCGCTATGCGTGGCTCGCCACAATGCCTTCTCCTCTACATCCCACACCCATATATCAGAAGCATCATTCGCAGAATCGAGCGTGAAGGCTAAATGCTTGCCATCCTTCGACCATGTAAGCTCACGCATAACTCCCGACGGCAATGCTCCCATTGGCCCTGGCAACGGCTTACGCGCCCTGTACCCATGCGATACATCGAACAACTCCATCTTTGAGTAGCCATTCTGATTCATCACCAGCGCCATACGGGTGCCATCTTCACTCAACGCCAGCGCCTCGCTGTCCCATTTATTCTCGCGCAGATAGGTCATTTCCGTTGTCTCGAGATTGAGCCATGCCAGCGTCAAAAACTGCTTTCCATGATTGCTCAACAGGTACAGCCCCTGTTTCCCTTGCCCATCAACTGACCATGCAGGGAAACGGTGTTCAGCCGTTCCTTCGCTCACCTCCGGCGTCAGCATGCGCGTCTCGCCAGTCACGGTATCTACCAGTAGGAGCCAGTCGCGCACATTCGATTCGGAGCGATTGACCAGCACCTGCTTGCCATCGGGCGAATAAGAAATTACGTCATTGTAGCCATCGTGTTGCAACAAACAACGTATCCCGCCGCTTGCCAGTTCGCGTTCGTAGACATCAAAAAAGCGGCGGTCGCGCTCATTGCTCACATAGGCAATACGTTTCCCATCCGGCGACCAGACAGGAGATGTATAAATGATATCGGGCTGGTTGGTCAGGGCCGTTAGAACCGAGCCATCGCTACGCAAGGTATAGAGCTGTGTCAGCTCGCTACCACCCGTGTCAGCGGTGAGCAGCAAAACGTCCTCCACCGGCGAAAATTCGGCAGTCGCCACGCGCTCCCCCCGGAACGTCAATTGTTCCGGCCACGCCGATTGTGCCGTGTGTACATCCACCGGCACGCTCCACACCTCAGCCACGCCTGTAATATCCGAAAGGAAGCTGAGCCGCTTCCCATCAGCAGAAAAGCTCGCGCCATAAGCCGAGCGCACATTCAAGTACCGTTCAAAGCTATATGTTTCTGTCGTCATTGTTTGTCCTAATCTCTAGCATACATTGATCCGTGCCTTGATAATATCATATTCGCACAGTTTCTTTCACTGCGGTCTACTATGATATCAAGGACTTTTGTGAATCCTTTGACTGATCCGTATAATTAGGCTTGATTTAATCTCTCAATGAATGTATACTTCAGTTAACAGCCTGATGAACAGAGACCGCACAAAACTCTGTTTTGCTCGCTCCGGTACCACATTTCCTATCATACCGCTAGAATGGCTTGCTATACAGGGAGGGTTCCTTATGTACGATGCGATCGTTATTGGTGCTCGTTGCGCCGGTTCACCTACAGCTATGCTCCTCGCACGCAAAGGCTATCGTGTATTGTTGCTGGAAAAGGCCACCCTCCCAAGCGATGTTCCCAGAGGTCACGTGATTATGTCGCCCGGCAGCGCCCGCCTCAATCGCTGGGGGCTGCTCGACCGGGTGATTGCTTCCAATTGCCCACCTCTTCTTACACTCACCATGGACCTGGGTCCCTTTGCATTGAGCGCGACACCTACTCTGGCCGAGGAGGATGCATTTCTCTATGGCCCACGACACGGCATTCTCGACAGGATTCTCGCCGACGCCGCTGTCGAGGCTGGTGCCGAACTACGAGAGGGGTTTCTGGTGCGGGAAATTCTCATGGAGGGCGACCGTGTGACGGGTATCCGTGGCTCCGGTCCCGACGGGACGAGCGTCACCGAGCAAGCGCAAATCGTGATTGGAGCCGATGGGCTTTATTCACTGGTTGCCCAAACGGTCCAGGCCCCTCAATACAACGTCGTACCCGCACTAACCTGCTCCTACCTTGCCTATTTTAGCGATGTCCCCGTCGAAGGAGCCGTCGGTTACATGCGCGGCAACCGCTTCGTCGTCAGCTTTCCGACCAATGATGACATAACCTGCATTGGTATGCAGCTCCCCAGAAAGGAATTGCACACGTTCCGCACTGATGTTGCGGGGAATTTCATGAAGATGGTTGATCTGGTACCTGAACTTGCGGCGCGAGTGCGCAACGGCACGCAGGAGGGACGTATTCTGGGTGCCGGCGATATCCCGAATTTCTTTCGCAAGCCCTTTGGTCCCGGCTGGGCGCTGGTAGGCGACGCTGGCTATCACAAGGACCCCTTTACCGCGCAGGGCATCTCAGACGCCTTCTTTGGAGCCGAACTTTTGTCCGAGGCTATTGACGCTGGCTTTAGCGGACGCCGTCCGCTGAAGGAAGCCCTGGCAGACTACGAACGACAGCGCAACGAGGACGCGCTTCCCAAATACGAGTTAAATTGCCAGATGGCGAGCTTTGAACCGCCCCCACCCGAAATGCAGCAACTTTTCATGGCCTTACACGGAAATGAGGCCGAGACAAGCCGCTTTCTCGGAACAATTGTAGGCACAGTACCAATCCCGGAATTTTTCGCGCCGGAGAACCTTCAGCGCATCATAGCCGGGAGTAACGTATCCCCCACATTGTAAGTTCCAGGAGTCTCTGGCCGAATCGGTCATATAAATAGCACATTTCTATCATGCTCGGTGGCTTGAAGGATTTGTGGTGCTTGTTATGGCCGTGAACCGCCGCTATGCCAGGTAGGCAGCCATATTCGTGGCTAAGGCTCCAATCAGCTATACCTCAATCACTATCCCTCTTGTAAAACCTGTTCATGCGCAAAACAGACGAAGAGTTCCTGACACAAGGTGTCATGATTGATGTGGTACAATACCTGTGCCACTTCGTGATAGAATAGAATATCTGTACTATAAGAATCTGTATCAGCACTGAGAGAGAAAGACAGACGGCCCATCTGTCGGGAGTTTCCACTTGTCTAAACGTGAATTTACTGTTGCCGGAGAATACCGGTACAATCTTCTTGGTCCAGTACGCTGGATCGCCACTCATTTATTACGCTACAAACGCTTTATCACTTGCTATTGTCTGGCGGCCATCACTACCAACGCCGTCTATGCCTGCGTCCCCGTCCTGACCGGAAAGGCATTTGATGCCGTCTCGTCGGGAAAGAACGGTATGGGACAGCTTATTGCCATCACACTCTTCATACTCGGTATCGTCCTGATTGGCGGCCTCTTCGACATCATCGCCCGTTTCTCTTCGGAGATACTGGGCAAGCATGTCGCAACCGATGCACGCGACGAACTTTACCTGAACCTGCTCGGTAAAAGCCAGACCTTCCACAATCGCCAGCAGGTGGGTGATATCATGGCGCGTGCCGCCAACGATATGAACCAGATCAGCAACATGGTCGTCCCTGGCTTCGATTCCGTCTTCGACTCGTTCGCCGCACTCACCATCACGCTTGTCGCTATCGGGTTCGTCAAGTTTCAATTGCTGCTTGCTCCTGTACTCTATCTGCCCGTCTTCTTGCTGGCATTGCGCCACTACGCTCGCCAACTCAAACCCGTCTCAAGCCGTCTGCGCGAACAGTTCGGCGACATGAACGCCGTTCTCAACGAGACCGTCACGGGCATCGAGGTCGTCAAATCAACCGCGCAGGAAGATCAGGAACGCAAGAAGTTCAACGCACACGCCCGCAGGTATCGCGACCTGTTCATTCGCAACGGCGATGTTCAGTCGCGCTACCTGCCGCCGCTGCTTCTGATCGTCTTTCTTGTCATCGGCTTCTTGCATGGCCTGTTTCTTGTCTCGATCAATCAACTGAGCGTCGGCGATCTCGTCGCCTACATGGGTCTGCTGGCAATTCTGCGCTACCCAACTTCCATCTCCATCTGGTCATTCAACCTCGTACAGTTAGGCGTCACCAGCGCGGAACGCATCCTGAGCGTGCTGAAAGAGGAGACGGAGCTTGACGAGAACGAGGGCGGCTATCGTGCTGACATGCGCGGTGAAATCGTCTTCGATCACGTTACCTTCAGCTACAGCGATACGCCTGTCCTGAAAGATATCTCGTTCCGCGCCGAACCGGGGCAGACCGTCGCTATCGTCGGTCAGACTGGCTCCTGCAAAAGCACACTGACAAAGCTGGTCAACCGCATCTACGATGTGGAGTCGGGGCGTATCCTGGTTGACGGCGTGGATGTGCGCGAGTGGAATCTGGACTCGCTGCGTTCGCAAATCTCAAACATCGAGCAGGATATCTTCCTCTTCTCGCGTTCGATTCAAGACAATATCGCCTATGGTCTCGGTCAAAAAGCCGACGATGCGGCTATCAAACAGGCCGCCCACGACGCGCAGGCACACGAGTTCATCCTCAACTTCAAGGATGGCTATGATACCGTCATCGGTGAGCGCGGCGTCACGCTTTCCGGCGGGCAACGCCAGCGTATCGCCATTGCTCGCGCCCTGCTCACCGATCCGCACATCCTCATCCTCGACGACTCGACCAGCGCCATTGACAGTGCCACCGAGGACGAGATTCAGAAAGCGATTCGCCGCCTCTTACAGGGCCGCACCACCTTGCTCATCACTCATCGTCTCTCACAGATACGCTGGGCCGATAAAATACTGGTGATCAAACAGGGCGCAATCATTGACCAGGGAACGCACGATGAACTGCTGGCACGCTGCGAGATGTACCGCCGCATCTTCCTGCGCCACGACGCGAAACTCCCGGCATTACCAGGCGCAAGTACGACCGAAAACGCAATAACTGATACAGTACAATCACGCACGCGCTAATGTAGGGGCCGATTTATCGTGCCCATCGCCGATTGATCGGCCCGCGCCCGATTACATAAAAACGCACATAAAGGAGCAAACATACAATGGGCTTTATTATGGACGGTCTGGAGGCCGAGGCATACGACCGTACTTATTCCGATAAACAATTATTAGCGCGTATCACTGGCTACTTCCGGCCCTACACGCTCATGATGTTGTCCGTCGCTGTACTGGTTGTGCTGAACTCATTGATGGACACGGCTTTCCCCATCTTAATCGCGCAGAGCCTTGACTCGCTGGCATCTACAAAATCGCTGCAAACCATCATTTTTCTCGTCAGCGCCATCTTAGTGACCGGCGTATTGTCATGGGTCTTCAACTTCCTGCGCCAACGCTACACGGCTCGCTCCGTTGGCAATGTCGTCTACACCTTGCAACAGGATGCCTTCGCGTCAGTTGTCGCACGTGACATGTCGTTTTATGATGAGTTTCCCACTGGCAAGATTGTGAATCGTGTGACATCCGATACCGAGCAATTCGCGACAGTGGTCACGCTGACACTTGGTCTGCTCAGTCAGTTCCTGCTATTCTTCCTGCTTGTCGTCGTCCTGTTCTACATCAATGTGCGGTTGACGTTGCTAGCATTGACGATCATGCCCGTTATCATCATCGTCGCGCTGGGCTTTCGCAGCATTGCCCGGCGCACCACACGCCGCTCATCGCGCTCGCTGGCACGAGTCAATGCCAATGTACAGGAGGTGATTAGCGGCATCACCGTCGCCAAGAACTTCCGCCAGGAACAGAACATGTATGACGAGTTCAAGAAAGTGAACGAGCAGTCATACCGCGTCAACGTGCAATCGGGCTTTGTCTACAACGGCATCTTCCCCTTGCTCTTCCTGATTGCCAATTTCGGCACCACCATCGTCGTCTTCTTCGGCGGCCAGAACGTCCTCAACCGCGTCATCTCGCCCGGCGAATGGTTCCTCTTTGTGCAAAGCATCGGCATGCTATGGATGCCTCTGACCAGCATCTCCTCCTTCTGGAGCCAGTTCCAGCTTGGCCTCTCTGCCAGCGAGCGCGTCTTCGCTCTGATTGACGCTGAGCCGCGGGTGCAACAAAGCGACCACCAGCCCATCTCTCATCTCGCGGGACGCATCGAATTTAAAGACGTACTCTTCAGCTACACCGACCAGCAGACTGTGCTGGCAAAGTTCAACCTGACCATTCCAGCGGGTGAGACAATCGCTATCGTCGGCCATACCGGAGCGGGCAAATCCAGCCTGGGGAGACTGGTTGCACGTTTCTACGAGTTCCAGGGTGGGAAAATTCTGATAGATGGCCGCGATATTCGCACCTTCGACCTGCAAGCGTATCACCGTCAACTCGGCATCGTACCGCAGGTACCATTTCTTTTCTCCGGCACAGTAGCAGACAATATCCGCTACGCCCGTCCCGACGCCACCGA
>DATGJV010000037.1:0-6217 GCA_035295005.1 Ktedonobacteraceae bacterium
CCAGATATCGTTCGCGGAGACGACACTCACTCCTGACAGGCTACCAGGCACATTCGCCTGAACAATGCTCCAGATGGTACCGTTCCAGTGTAAAATAGTATTATTCCCGACAGCCCACACATCACTGGCAGAGGCTGCTGAAACGCCAGACAGACCATTGCCATACACCCCTGGGTTGGGGCTAGACACGATACTCCATTTCCTGCCATTCCAGTGTTCAATTAGCGTCTGGTTGCCGCCGCCACTTATAAAAAAATAATACCCCACAGCCCACACATCATTGGCCGAAACTGCTACCACGCTGGTCAGGAAATTGCCATCCGCGACGTAAGGGCTGGCAGCCACGCTCCAGGTTGTGCCATTCCAGTGTTCAACGAGTGTCGGATCGTTTGTATCAGCAGTATAACTACCCACGGCCCACACATCATCGGCCGAAACGGCTGCTATCCCATACAGATCATTATCAAAAAAGCCAGGACTGGGACTGGGTACTACACTCCACTTCGTGCCGTTCCAGTGTTCAATCAGCGTCTCATGGGCACCTCTGGGGGGGTAGGAATACCCCACGGCCCACACATCATTGGTCGAGACCGCTGCCACAGCAAGAAGCTCACTCTCTTCCTTCCTGATACTGGGACCCGGTACCACTTTCCACTGAGCGCCATCCCAGTGTTCAATCACGGAAAGATTTGGATAAAAGATGTCATAGCCAACAGCCCAGACATCACTGGCTGAGACCGCCGAGACGGCTGTCAGGATATTGGTAGATTGAGGGTTTGGACTCTTGACAAGGCTCCAGCCTCCACACGACAATGCCTGAGTAACCTTTGCAGCAACTCCTGTCGGGGTGTTGTCAGGGCTTGCTCCCAGTACGAAAAGTACAAGAAGCACACTGGCTACATAGAGCATTTTACGTTGGCTCATAGTCTTCCTCCTATTGATACTCCAGGATGTTCTCCTCCCCCTGAGAAGATGAGATGAGCGCAAGGACGAATGAGGTTATGATCACAACTGATCTAGTAGCAGTATAACACATCGTCACTGGCCTGGTGCATACATACTGTGACATTCCTCTCCAGTTTCGTTTGCCCCGGAAACCTTTTCAACAGCCCTGTTTGATAGTACTGTTGTGGTAGAAATTTGTATGCACCAATGAGGGGATTTCATAAGAATTGCCTGACGTGGTACGATACTGGTAGCGAAACGTTTGGAGGAACAAAATATATGGTTACAGAAATAGCTATTTTCCACGCCGCCTCTGGCAAAGAGGAGGAATTAGGTCAGGCAATTTTACGTGGCCTGGAGGTAATTCGTCAAAGTCCTGGCTGCGTCTCAGCGAGGGTAGAACGATGCATCGAACGCAGAGGACAGTACTTGCTCATCAATATCTGGACTTCGCTTGAAGCGCATACCGTTGAATTTCGTGGCGGGCCGCTCTTTCCACAGTGGCGCAGCCACATCAACGGCTTATTTGAGGGTACGCCCGAAGTCTTCCACTATGAGCCATTCTAGAAAGAATATATAACGGGTGACAGTGAGTGCGTGCCGCACAGGGAAAGAATGGTGCGCACTCACTGTCACCCAAATAAAATAAGATACACGCGGGAGTTTTTTATGCTTGATCAACACGACGCACAACAGAATGATGATAGTCAATCTGAAGTAAATGAAGCAGATCTTTTTGCCCATGCGGGCGAAAGCGAGCCAGAGCAACTCCTGGATTATGTAGCAGCACTGCGTCACCAGATCGAGGAAGCGAACTATCAATACCATGTTCAGGATAATCCGACGCTCACTGATGCTGAATACGACCAGTTGATGCGTGAACTGCTGCGCATTGAGCAGGAACATCCAGAACTCCAGACGCCGGACTCTCCAACTCAGCGCGTCGGGGCCGCGCCAGTACAGGATGTGCCGCAACGTCAGCATCCAGTCCCCATGCTGAGTCTTGCGAATGCACGCGACGAGGAAGAATTACGGGCATGGCATAAACGCGCACAGAATATCTTGCCCAATGCCACTTTTGAGTATGTCTGCGAACTCAAAATAGATGGCCTGGCAATGGCGCTTACTTATGAAAAAGGCAAGCTGACCATCGGAGCATCCCGCGGTAACGGCCTCGTCGGCGAAGATTGGACGCCCAATGTGCGCACCGTTCGTAGTATTCCACAGAGACTACGCTCCGATAAGCTACCTGCTAAGGTAGAGGTACGCGGCGAAATCTACCTACCCATCAAGGGCTTCGAGAAATTGAATGAACAGATGCAGGATGATCGGCTGTTTGCCAATCCGCGTAACGCGGCGGCTGGTTCATTGCGCCAGAAAGACCCGCGCATCACCGCGACACGCCCGCTCGATTTCTTCGGCTACCAGATTGGCTACATGGAAGGTATGGATTTTCAGAGCCAGTGGGAAGCCTTGCAGCTTATTCGCGAGTGGGGCTTTCATGTCAATCCGAACGTCCAGCTAGCAAAAAATCTGGACGAGGTGATGGAGTATTGCAAAAAGTGGGAGAAAGAACGCTTCAACCTGCCCTACGAAATTGATGGCGTGGTGATTAAAATAAACGATCTGGCGCAACAGCAGGAACTTGGCACCGTGGCACGCGACCCGCGTTGGGCCATCGCCTTCAAATATCCACCGACCCAGGTGGCGACACAACTCCTCGATATTCGCATCAACATTGGACGCACTGGCTCCGTCAACCCGTGGGCATTATTGGAACCGGTGAACATTCGTGGCGTAACTGTCTCTCGTGCCGCACTGCATAACGAAGGTGACATCCAACGCAAAGACCTGCGTATTGGCGACTGGGTAGTGGTACAACGGGCAGGCGAAGTCATTCCCCAGGTGGTCAAGCCGGTCGAAGAGCGGCGCACAGGCAACGAAGAGGTTTACCACCTGCCCGAACGCTGTCCTATCTGCGATACACCCATCGTGCGCGTTCCCGACCAGGCGATGGCCTATTGTCCCAACGAGCAATGCCCATCACGCAACCTTGAAGGGATTAATCACTTCGTCTCACGGGGTGCAATGGATATTGAGACTATCGGCCCCAAAATGTGCGAGCAACTGGTGAGCAACGGCTATATCAAAAGCGTCGCCGACTTCTATGCGCTAACACGCGACCAACTTTTGATGCTGGATGGCGTCAAGGATAAAAGCGCGGATAATATGCTTTCCTCTATTGAGGCCAGCAAGCAGCGTTCGTTCTGGCGCTTGCTCTTCGGGCTAAATATCCGCTACATGGGTGAAAAGACAGCACAAATCATCGCCGATGCCTTCGAGAATATGGATCGTTTGCTGGCTGCCAGCGAAGAGGAAATAGTGAAGGTTCCCGGCGTCGGCCCCAAGATCGGTCATAGTCTCTACGAATGGCTGCAAAATGAGCATAACCGCGCCCTCATCGAACGCTTGCACCAGTATGGCGTGAACATGCATGAAGAGAAACAGGAAGTATCGGGGCCACTTGCGGGACAAAGCTTCCTGCTGACCGGTCGTCTCAGCACCATGACGCGGCCCGTCGCCGAAGAGGCTCTCAAAAAACTGGGTGGAACCATCGCTTCCGGCGTCAGCAAGTCGCTCAATCACCTCATCGTGGGCGAAGATGCAGGTTCCAAGCTGGCAAAAGCACAGAAAGCCGGTGTCTCTATCCATGATGAGCAATGGCTGGCAGATTTGTTGAAAGAGCATGACGTTTCCGTTTAGCAGAGGACACGAAAAGGCTCCTGGTATTCGCACGCGAATACCAGGAGCCTTTTCGTGTCCTCTGCCAGACCACATAATATGCAAATCATAGGCCCCTTGCCAGATGGGGTATAATGAGAACGAACAAATTGTTCTGCTTTTTTATGCGAGGAGGGGATAGCATATGAGTTTTATAGACCCCAATACAAACCCATCCGGGATGAATAATCCATCATACGGAGAGCAACCTCAATATTATGGTTCGCCCAATTCCTTTTCTACGCCGCCAGGACAGGGCAACCCTTTCACTCGCCGGGCTTCTTATAGAAGGCGCGGCCGATTGCGAGGATGCCATGTGGGCTGCCTGGTTTCCCTGATCGTTCTGATCGCACTACTGTTTGGCGGGTATGCGGCCTTCGCGCACACCTGGGCAATTTTTGGCCCGACCACTATCTCGGTCAATGCCCACCCAACACTGGTGATAAACAGTCAACAATACGCAGAAATTGACCCCCCGGTTATCTCTATTCACGCAGGAACAGATAACAGTAAGATGATTTTTCGGGTCATCAGCCCCGGCAATATCTCTCTCCCCTGGAACTTTGGTATTGGTGGCTTTCAGCAAAATAATGATAGCAGCGTGATTATTCTCAATGGAGACCCGGTCGGGGGCAGAAAGCTGGATATTACCGTACCAGCAAATACCGATTTGAAAGTGACGACAAATTCAGCCGACATTAGCGTGACTGGCATTACCGGTCAAATGGTCTTCATAGCCAATGGGGGCGCTATCACGCTTACGAACTGCCATGTGACTGGAACATCACTTCTGAATGATAATGCAGGGGCAATCACTGTAACACAATCTACCCCGGATGGGCAAGTGACACTCAATAACAATCAGGGATCAATTGATGTTGCCTTCCCACAAATTGCAAACTTCCATGTAAATGCCACGACAAACAGTGGTTCGATTACTTCGAACTATCCAGGCGTACAAGTGCAGAACAAAGAGATACACGCGGATGTCGGAAATCCTCCTCGCGCACTTGTAACGTTGAAAACGAATGCTGGAAACATTACACTTCACACATAAGAGGGGGTATCACACATGATGTACAATTCTAACAGACTATTTCAAGCACGGCGGTTGCGCAGTTGTCTGACAGGTATCATTGTTCTGCTGATCCTTCTGGTCGGCATAGGCTTCTTTGCCTATAAGTTACATACAGGAAACGTCATTACCGTCGATTCAGGCACTACGCTCTTCATTGATGATTGTAGCGGGTATGTTCACATTCACGCCGACACTTCCACCAACCAGGTGGTATTGCAAAATCTCGGCGGCCTCTTTGTGTTTCCCACTCACGCACAGGATAGCGACACAATTATTATTAATGGCTGCAACCTGGATATGACCGTACCCGCGAACATCAATTTGAATATCACCGCCGACGAAATTGATGTGTTCGGAGTGAGTGGGCAGATGAAACTGACCTCCAATGGCGGAGCGATCTCCCTTGTGCAAGACACATTGAAAGGTACATCTGTGTTGGACGACAATGGTGGCCCTATCCTCTTCCAGGGTTCACTCGCCAGCGCTGCCAATCCAACGTTCAGTTCCAATGGCGGTTCTATTGATATCTCCTTACCGGGTGATGCCTCGTTTCAACTCAAAACAACAGGTATTCTCGGCACTCTCACGACTAATTATGCTGGCATTACTGTCACGGATACGGGTGTGCCGAATACTACTATTGGGAATTCTCCACAGGCCACACTCACTCTGGACGTGAATGATTCGGATGTGGTTTTGCACAGGGATTAAATGAGATGTCAATGTCAATCTAGCCTCCTGTGGCAAATAATTTTCACAGGAGGCCAGATTTATTCAGGCAACAGGTGTAATTTTTCCTGTAATTCCTTGATGGCATATGGCAGATGTAGTTCTTGCGCTATCGCATACGCTTGCTCGAAGTGTTCGCGTGCCTGAACAGTATCGTGTTGTGCAAGGTATACTTCACCCAGAGAAAACAAACTCCACATCATAAAGGTTTGCAGATTCATTTCCTGCGCGAGTTCATAGGCTCGCTGCTGGTGAAACAGCGCCCGCTCTATGTTCTGTTGGCGGAGGTATATCTCACCCACCAGTCCATGCGAAGGCGGCAGATAGCGTTTGAGGCCAATCTCTTCACGCAAGGCCAGCGAGCGTAAGGCATAGGGGAGTGCCTGTTCCACCTCTCCCCGCTCGCCCAGTATACTTGCTATGTGTCGGGCCGCATACGACGCCTCAAGTTTGTAGGCATGCTCTTCGGCTATATGAAATGAGCGCGTGAAGTAATCAAACGCCTTCTCATTATCGGGCTGATCTCCATTTTGATAGATCAGCCCGATATAAAAGAGCGATTCGCTTATGCCTCTTTCATCGCCCAGAGTCACTCGTCTATCCAGTGCTTGCTGGATATACTCCAACGCTCGCTCATATTCATGAGCCTGATTATTCAACGAGTGATTGTAATATGCCACTCCA
>DATGJV010000038.1:0-6454 GCA_035295005.1 Ktedonobacteraceae bacterium
CATCCCTGGGAGGTGTTGCTGCCTTCCATTGTCTTAACCATTATCGTGCTGGCGTTCTCCTTCCTGGGTGATGGTTTACGCGACGCCTTTGACCCTCGATCGAAAGATTAGTAAGCGGAGTGATAAAATAAGATGGCAGAAAATCTGCTGACAGTAAACAATCTGAGAACCTACTTCTTTACTCGAAGCGGAGTAGTGAAAGCGGTTGACGATGTTTCGTTTGTGATGAAACAAGGCGAGACGCTAGGGGTTGTGGGTGAAAGCGGTTGCGGTAAAAGTGTAACGGCACTTTCAGTCATGCGACTGGTAGCGAACCCGCCTGGGAAGATTGTTGGTGGCGAGATAACGTTCAACGGCGAGGATATCATGGAAAAAAGCCAGCGCGAACTCACAGATTTGCGCGGCAGTAAAATTTCCATGATCTTCCAGGACCCTATGACCTCGCTCAACCCCGTCTATACGGTAGGATTTCAGATCGCGGAGACGGTTAAACGCCACCGCAAAGATGTGAGCAACGATCAAGCCTGGAAGCGTGCAGTTGAGATGCTTGATCTTGTGCGTATCCCCGATGCGAAAAAACGCGCACGCAACTACCCACATGAATTCAGTGGCGGTATGCGCCAACGTGTGATGATCGCAATCGCGCTGGCATGTAACCCCCAGTTGCTCATTGCGGATGAGCCGACCACGGCCCTTGATGTCACTATTCAGGCGCAGGTGCTTGAACTGATGAAGGGGTTGTCAAAAGAATTTGGCACGGCGGTGATGCTGATCACGCACGATCTGGGAGTAGTTGCAGGTACGTGTGAACATGTAAATGTTATGTACGCAGGACATGTAGTGGAATCGGCCCCGGTGAGCCAAATTTTTGATACCCCGGCACATCCGTACACGGTCGGTCTATTACGCTCAATCCCGCGTTTGAACGAAGCCCGTGGAGCAAAGCTAACGCCAATTGCCGGGCAACCACCTGATTTGTCCAAAGAGATTATTGGGTGTCCCTACGCAACTCGTTGTCCAAAGGTGCAAAGCCGGTGCCGGCAAGAGCGCCCCGAATTGATGCCGGTAGGTCGCGGTGAGCAACTCGCGGCTTGCTTCTATCCAGATTAAAGGGGAGTAAAATTCTATGGTACAAGATGCAAATGCCTCGGCACCAGCAGACACCACGCTCATTGATGTCAAAGGGTTAAAGGTACATTTCCCTATCAAGGGTGGACTGTTAGGCCGCACGGTTGCAAACGTGAAAGCCGTTGACGGTGTAGACCTGTTTGTGCGTCGTGGTGAAACATTGGGGCTGGTTGGCGAAAGCGGTTGTGGGAAATCCACCACGGGCCGTGCTATTCTCCAGTTGATTAAACCGACAGCAGGAAGTGTCAAGCTCAACGGCATTGAATTAACACAACTTTCATCTGATCAGGTTCGACAAAAACGTTCGGAGATGCAAATGATCTTCCAGGACCCGTATGGGTCGCTGAGTCCACGTTTTACCGTTGGTCAGATCATCTCCGAGCCGTTGGAAAATTTCAAACGGGGGAACAAAAATGAGATTCGGGGGCAGGTAGAGAACCTGCTTCAGGTTGTTGGTCTCAATCCGTACTATACCAATCGTTTTCCACACGAATTTAGCGGCGGTCAACGACAACGCATTGGTATTGCGCGTGCGTTAGCCCTCAATCCTTCGCTGGTTATCGCTGACGAGCCGGTATCGGCGCTCGACGTATCCATCCAGGCACAGGTACTGAACTTGTTGAAAGACTTGCAAGGGAAATTCGGCCTCACCTACCTGTTTGTAGCCCACAACCTCTCGGTTGTGAAACATATCAGCGACCGTGTGGCAGTGATGTACCTCGGACGTGTAGCCGAACTGGCTGATAGCGAAGAGCTCTATGAATTACCGCTCCACCCGTACACGCAAGCGTTGCTTTCGGCTATTCCGGTGCCAAACCCGGAAATCGAGTCGAAACGCAAACGCATTATTCTTGAGGGTGACGTTCCCAGCCCGGTCAATCCGCCAAGTGGCTGCAACTTCCATCCACGTTGCTGGAAAGCGCAAGCGATTTGCCGCGAGGTTATCCCGCCATTGGAGGAAAAACAGCCGCATCACTTTGCTGCCTGTCACTTCCCTGGTTAGAGTTCATCCGAGTCTATAAGTCATGCGCAATTTTATGCGAACACCCATGGGTGTTCGCATAAAATTGCGCATGACTTATGTCTTTTATTACGGTTCGCTGTTGAGTTCGAGGCGTTTGATTCGGGCCAGTAAACGAATGCGTGCCATCAAATGATGTGCATCAAATGGTTTTACGACATAATCATCCGCGCCTACGCTAAAACCGGCGATTTTATCCTGGAGCGTGGTGTGCGATGTTAACAACATTATGGGAACATGGCACAATGAGGACGATTTGCGAATTGCCTGGCACAAGTCTAAACCGCTTTCCTTGCCGATGAGTACTTCACTGATGATAACATCGGGAAGTGAGGTTTCAAGAAAGCGTTTTGCTTCTGCCAACGATGTAACATGATCTACCACAAACCGGTCATCCAGGGCTTGTAGTATTTTACCGTATCCATTTGTATCGTTATCTACAAAGAGAATATGTAAGCTACGCAATACCTTACACCACTATCGGTCAGATTGCGTTTGTACCAGCAGATCCATGCGCCGTTGACGATCAGCAGGCGTCAAACGCAGAACCCGCTCAATTGCCGCATTGAGCGCAACAGGCTTGAAGGGTTTCGTGAGATATTCATCAACCCCTGACAAAAAACCGGTCATCTGGTCTTCCTCACGGGTCATGGCACTTAATATAATCAAAGGTGTGTCAGCAGTACTGGCATCACCACGCAAGCAGCGAACGAGCTGATAACCATCCATCCGTGGCATTTTCACGTCAATGATGATACAGTCGGGCCGCTCGATAAACACCTGCTCCAACCCTTGCACGCCATCGTAAGCAACAACAACGTTATAAGTTCCTTGTAGGTTTACAGCGTACTTAATCAATTCTACAATGGTCGGGTTGTCGTCAATAACCAATACTTTCTTCATCGTGTTCCTATCGCTTACTAGTTGTCTTTCACACAGCGTACTGGTTACAACATTCACGAAAGACAGTCTTGCCTTCCTTGCATTGTAACACAGTTCTGTGACACTGCCAACTCCTATAGTCAAATCAAGTAATAAATACACATGTAACATCAGGGTAGGCATACCCCGTACTATTTTTATCGGCTGCACCGGCCTGATTCTGTAGGGGTATTCCGTTTTGTGTTAGAATACAAAGAATAGAAAGAAGTACACTTGTTCAGAACATCCTTAGTGCGCATATCCTGAGTAAGTACGAAAGGGAACTTTGCGGAATGCCAAAGATACTCACATCCGACCGCTATTCACGACAAACGTTATTTGCCCCCATTGGCAAAGAGGGGATGGAGCGGATTCGTGCATCATCCGTCACCCTGATTGGCTGTGGTGCATTGGGGACGGTTCTCGCCAATAACCTCTGTCGCGCTGGTGTTGGTCGTCTGGTCATTGCCGACCGTGACTATATTGAATTGAACAATCTGCAACGGCAGATTCTTTTTGACGAGGATGATGTGACACGTCACCTGCCTAAAGCAGTCGCCGCCGCCGAGAAGTTGCGCCGCGTCAACAGCGATGTCACAGTGGAGGCACTGGTTGAGGATATTAACGCTGACGGCATAGAGTCGCTGGTACGCGAAACCGACCTGGTACTCGATGCTACCGACAACTTTGAGACGCGCTACCTGCTGAACGATGTCTGCATCAAATATAGGCGTCCGTGGATTTACAGCGGGGTAATTGCTTCCTATGGCGTGACGATGAACATTCTACCGGGTGACACCCCATGTCTGCGCTGCGTCTTCCCTGAAATGCCGTTGCCAGGAACGACGCCGACCTGTGATACGGCGGGTGTACTCAATGGGATCGTCGGCGCTATTACCGGCGTTGCCTCGACCGAAGCTCTCAAAATCCTGCTGCACAGCGATAAAATGAGTCGCGCCATGTTCTGGATGGATGTCTGGGAAAACACGAGCGAGCGCATCGAACTACCACGCCAGCCTGATTGTCCAGCCTGCGGACAGCACCATTACGAGTTTCTGGAGATGCTAAGCGGCACCAGCAGTACCAGCCTCTGCGGGCGTAACGCTGTACAGGTACGCAGCAGTCAACGCGGCATCACTCTGGATTTTGCCAGTGTGGCTGAGCGTTTGCAACCCGTCGGCGAAGTCAGCTTCAACGCCTTTTTGCTCCGTTTCGCCATTGATAACTACGATATCACCGTATTCCCCGATGCCCGCGCCATCATCAAGGGAACAGATGATGAGCAAGTTGCCCGCTCGGTATATGCCCGTTATATTGGGATGTAAATAAGTCAGCGTCAGTGCTATAGTACTACTAGACGGGGTACCAGAGAAGTGCTAAAATTATGCCTATCCAAATTATATGGAGGGGGTATATATGCATGGCGACGAAACCCTGGGATGGGAAATCTAAACGAGTTCTCATCGAAATTCCGCAGGATACGGTAGACTGGTTGTTACCTGGCGCAAAGTTTGTAAGTAATCTCTCACCCGAACTGGAAGACGAAACCGTTTATGCGGACCTGTTATTTGAAGTCACCATAAATGGGAAACGGGCGTTGCTACACATCGAAATTCAGCGCAACCGTCATAGCCATATGGCCGAGCGAATGTGGGATTACAACCATCGAGCAACTATAAAGTACAAATGCGCGGTTTCTTCTGTCGTCATCTACCTGATAGATGACGGGCAGGTAGCAACTACACCATTCATCAAAGACTTTCCAACCGGGCGCATCATTCACACCTTTGATTTTGAAGTGGTAAAACTCTGGGAAATTCCTTCTGAGTTTTTCAGGCAGCGGGGTTTAACAGGATTATTACCATTCACACCACTCACAAAAAATGGAGCGCGACGAGAAACCGTTGATGAAGTGATTTCCCGGCTTGCTCCAACGGGTGAAGAACCAAACAAAGAATTACTTGTATTGACATTTGGCCTCGCATCGTTGATACTTATAACAGAGGCTGATCAACAATGGCTTATCAGGAGGATTGAGGAAATGCACGACTTTCTGTATGATACACCTGTATATCAACACATAATGAGGCAGGGGCGTGAAAAAGGACTTCTGGAAGGACTTGAAGAGGGGCGACAGGAAGGGCTGGCAAAGGGACGGCAAGAAGGGCTGGCAAAGGGGCGGCAAGAAGGGCAACAGGAAACGATACATGAGTTGAGAGAAGCGTTGCTCGAAGTAATTCTGGAGCTTTTCCCGAAAATCAGGGTACCCGCACAGGAACAGGTAGATGCTATTACAAATACGCTGTTATTACGACAACTGATTGTGAAAATTGTTACATTCAAGACTCCCGAACAAGCCCTGCAATACCTACGCGATATCAACGAATATAACACGAAGCGTTGATTCGTGAAGTGCCTGTGTTATAATAGCGTTGGTTTCTCAGGAGCCAACGCTATTCTTTTGCTGTTTCATTGGACGAATGTGCGGTCGAATATTCCCCCTCACGGCTCGCTCCATGTACTTATACATGAATACAAAAGGGAGTTTACATTAACACATGAATGAACACATACTGGTATGTGTGGCATGGCCTTATGCCAAAAGCTCAACCCATGTTGGGCAAATCGTGGGCGCATATCTACCGGCGGACACCTTTGCACGCTATCACCGTCTGGCGGGTAACAGGGTATTGATGGTCTCCGGCAGTGATGAGCATGGCACGCCTATTCTCGTTGACGCCGACCGGGAAGGCATCTCGCCACGCGAATTTGTGGCACGCTATCACCGTCAAATTTGCGAAGTCTGGGATCAACTCGGTATGTCCTGGGATTTGTATACGGAAACCGGCACCGAGAACCACTATCGCATTACGCAAGATTTCTTTCTCACGCTCTACAATCACGGCTATATCTTCAAAGATACCATGCAATCACCCTATTGTCCCACCGACCGCCGTTTCTTGCCCGACCGCTACGTTGAAGGCACCTGCCCGCATTGTGGCTACACCAATGCTCGTGGCGACCAGTGCGATAACTGCGGGCGCGTTCTCGACCCGGTGGATTTGATTTCGCCGCGCTGCCGCCTGTGTGGGAGCAAAGAGAGTACGCTGGAAATTCGCGATACCGACCACTTCTTCCTCGACTTGCCCAAATTGCAAGAGCCTTTAATGGAATGGTTGTCGCAAGAAAAAGACCACTGGCGACAAAATGTGCTAGGCTTTACAATGAACTGGCTCAAGGAAGGATTGCATGCCCGTGCTATCACCCGCGACCTGGATTGGGGCGTGCCAATTCCATTAGAGGGCTACCCCGATAAGCGCATCTACGTCTGGTTTGACGCGGTTATCGGCTACTTCTCAGCCTCGGTCGAATGGGCCGCACGAC
>DATGJV010000039.1:0-3646 GCA_035295005.1 Ktedonobacteraceae bacterium
ACTGCCACGATACAATTGTGCTGGAATATCGCGTTGCGCCCCGGCAAATATGATGGATTGTGCGAGACCCAGCGCTTCTGTCATCGCCAGCAATTGCGATTGTAAAGGGCCGTCGCCAACGATGAGCAAATGGGCCTGCGGTTCTTCACAATGTACCAGATTCCATGCTTGCAAGAGAACATCAACGCCCTTCTCGTAGCTCAAACGTGCAACGCAGACGATTGTTCGGGCTTTTTCCTCGTTGGACAGTGTGTCAGCTTGTGGATAATACTGTGTGATATCTATGCCGTTGGGAATCAATTGCATATCAGGTAGTGGAAAATTGTGTGCAGCGGGATAATCCTTCATGCGCGTACTGAGAACGAGGACGACCGCGTGAATGCGTAGGAGCAGAGCATGTGTGATATGAACAATGGGTTTTCCCAGGCGCTCTAAATCTTCCAGATCGTTGCCTGGCTTGAAACGACCGGGTATGCGCAGACAGGGCAGATTCGGGTCGAGCGGACCTGCCAGCAACGATTGATGGTTGCTGGGTGGCGTTTCTGAACCAATACAGCGAATGGCAACGATCATTGCCTTATGCGCCAGCCAGCAGGAGAACGCGGTGGGTAAGGCAATGATATTGAGTTGAAAGACGTGCAAGATATCGAAGTGTTGGCGATGCCGCCACACTGACCAGCCCATGATGACCATTGCCAGCATATACAAGAGTTTCTGCAATGGTCGTGGCAACTGATCGCGTTTATGCAGAACGCTGCCACCCACACGAATAACCGGCACTCCCTCTATCTCCTCATGTTTCGGCCAGGAGGGATCGTGATGGAATGTGAGAACAGTTGCCTCAAATCCCCTTGCGCGTAGGCAGCGACCTTGCATCAGCGCCTGTTTTTCCGCCCCACCGATGAGAGGATGAAACGTTGCGATAGCGATGTAGATGCGAGGATTATCCATGATGGCTCCCATCGTAGTTATTATCAGTGTCCATCAAACCCTGTAGGGGCCGGTTGACCGCGCCCACCGCCGATTTATCGGCCCGTGTCCCAGATTCCGATATGACAAATGGCTCCACTATAGCCGATAAATCGGCGGTGGGCGCGGTCAACCGGCCCCTACGGGCGAGCAGGTGGCGATAGAGGGACAGGCACTGGTTAACGATATGGCTGAGCTGGTAATCGCGGACGATAGTGATGCGTGCTGCCTTGCCCAGTTGCTGTGCGTAGTCGGCGTCTTCGATAATCTGGCGCAAGGCGATTGCCATTTCTGCTGGCTGCTCTGGCTCGACCAATATGCCGTTTTGACCGTTGCAAATGAGGTCCTCGCTGCCGCTTACTCGTGTTGCTATGCAAGGGAGGCCACAGGACATTGCTTCGAGCAGGGCGTTAGGCATACCTTCAGTACGGGATGGCATAATAAAAGCCCAGGATTGCTGAAGCAAAGCGAGGACATCTGTGCGCGAACCAGGAAATTCAATGCTGTCCAAAATGCCAAGTTCTGTGGCGATACGCTCCAGTGGGGTACGAAGAGCGCCATCGCCGATCAAGCGTAAACGTGGTTTCAGATTTGTCTGCCAGGTAGAAGATGAGTGCATCATTCGTGCCCAGGCGTGCAGGAGTACATCAACGCCTTTAGAGTATTCCAGGCGGGCAACGCAGATGATAAGCCTCTCTGTAAGTGTAGGGTCTGGCCTCTGTCCGGCTGATGGACGAAATTTCTCTGTTTGAACGCTACCTGGGATATGAACGACGTGGTCTGCCCGGAAGCCCTGTTCAACCAGATTTACTTTGCCGCGTGTACTGAGTGACTGGAAGTACGCATCCGAGGTACGAAGAAAATTCAACATTACTTTTCCGCCGACAGCTAAGCGAGTCAGAGCTGCGATATCGCCAAGAACCAGATGTCGCTGATCGACTTGCAAAAAATCTGCCTTTGGAAGTGTATCATTCATGAGTGTTATGTTTTCCCCGGCAAGTCTGTGTTGTTCTTTGTCTGTCATGGCGCATTGTGAGTTAATCACAACTGGAGTATGGGTGAACTTGCCAATGAGTGCTGCAATGGCTGCCAGGGGCGTTATTTGAAAGACATGGATAATATCGTAGGTACGACGCATCCGCCAGAGTTGTAAAAACAGATTGATGTCGAGTGGTATATGTCCCAGGCGACCTACGCGCAATTGTCCATTGCGTTTGAACAGTCCGCCTATACGTATGACTGGCAGACCTGCAAGATTTTCTATGCGCTTCCACTGTTTGTTGTAGCGCAGTGTGACAATGGTCACATCATGACCCAGTGCTTGCAATTGACGTGCCTGTTTTTCCGTTTGCACTTCTGCCCCTCCTATGACAGGAGAAAACAGGAAGGAAACAAAACAGATGCGTAGGCGGTTTTCCATTGAAATTACCTCTTTCCTTATATCCGTTGCCAGGTCAGTGTAGTGGCGATTCTGGTGATCGCCATTTGAGCTATTTGGTCACCATTTAAATTGTTGTTCATGCTGTTGCTTGAGCTGTTGGTCATACTTCGGATCGTACTCTTTTTCGTACCAGTTGTAGGTCGGTAGCACCGCCACCAATTCCGGGCGTGTCATCTCGTCGGCGATATCGTTCTCTATGACGGGTGGTTGCTGTGATGATGGCAACTGCGGCAGTTGTGGCAACCAGAGATAGACACATGGTAGCGTCATGATAAGCCAGAAATAGATACCGACGCTTGATATCCAGATGTCGGTAGATGCAAATGATTGGAGAAACATACTCAAGAAGACGGCAAGGGCCGTTGCGAACAACATGCGTCTGTTGCCAGTTGTGGTACGTAATCCTTTGATGATACTGATCAAGAGTGTAAGAAACATCACTATCAGCAAACCCAGCCCGATAATGCCTTGATCGTACAAAGCCGCGATATAGAGGTTCTGGGTATCTGTACCGATAACACCGCCATAGCCAACTTGCAGGTTTGTAAGGAGGGTATCGGAGGCGCGAAAACCGTTGCCCAATAATTGTGTCGGGTCAAAACGTTCAAGAACGGCTTGCCAGAGATAGGTGCGACCATTGAGCGTCGTAATATCTGAATTAAAAAAGCGGTCGAAGATAGGTACATTGCCAAATGATGAGAAGAGCAAGGCAATGATGCCCAGTGCCGCAATGCAACCAAGTAATGCGAACTTCATTTTACGTGAGGGCAGAAAGAATGCCATCATTACAATACTGATCGGAATGGCGATGAAGGCGCTGCGAGTGAACGTGAAGACAAGTGCCACGAGTAATGTGAGAATAATTCCCAGACTTAGCAGCTGCTTGAAACCACGAAGTGTCAGGAGACGATAAAACGCGAGCGGAATAACGGTAGAGAGGAAGGAAGCATATGTTGGTGCTGAGCCATAGACGGAAAACGTGCGGAAGAGCGTTGTACCAGGCTCAATAATGCCATTCTGGTGTGTCAGATAAGAGTAGATACCAAAGCCCGCGACAAAGAGAGCGGTTAATAACATAGTGTCAATGAATCTCATCAACTGCTTCTGGGTGACGATGACAGAAATTGCCAGTACGCATACAGCTACATAATCAAATAGCAGGAGCCATGATGTCAGAAATGTGCCTATGCTAAGATTGGAAATACCGATGCTGGCAAAGACCCAGAGCAGGTAGAT
>DATGJV010000040.1:0-3330 GCA_035295005.1 Ktedonobacteraceae bacterium
GGTGCGAGGAGAGATTGGCAACTTGCAGTTCCCCATCAATTATAACGGACTATTCATTGAAAGGTAAAGTCGTTTTCCTATTTTCTTCCCATTATTCACCAATCCCACTCCCTGTATTTCCGGTATTTACCGACTGAAATACATACCAGCCAGTGCCAGGTAAGAACGTCCTAATTACTTGACAACCATGTTTTACGGCTCTACAATATCTCTCATACCCAATGTTTGCTTATTCTGTATTTCTATTTCCTTATACCCTGGAAGAGAAAGAGACAATTAATGTTTGACAGCAGAACCCTCCCGCACTTCTTGCGCGAAGCGCCGTTCCCTGTGCAGGTTACTGCTATAGTTCTTTGTTTTCTGCTCTGTGGCTTGATCGTAACCTTTGGCATTCATCAGTACCACTATGGAAGCTTTGCTGCGCTTTTTGCCCTTCCCATAATCCTTGCGAGCTGGTTCTTCAAGTGGCGTGGAACACTCATTGGCGTGGCCGCTATTCTGCTTATGCTGGCGCTGGCGAATACCTGGGAAAGTGGAAGTTTTTTCTGGCCGTACCCCACACTCTTTGGCTTTTTATTTGGCGGCGGAATCTTTATTGCTGAGGGACTGGGAGTCAGCTTCTTTAAGCACATCTGGGAACTCGCGCAACAGGCTCAAGCGAAAGCAGTACAGGCTGAAAAGCATCTCTTACAATTGGACAAACTGAAGACGCAATTTCTGGTGAATGTGAGTCACGAGTTACGAACCCCACTGACACAACTGCAAGGGTATCTCGAACTTTTGAGTGAGCATCATGATCAGCTTGATGCCGCCGCCAGAACCCATTTTCTTCGCAGCGCAATGCAAGGATGCCAGGAACTGCAGCGGCTCGTTGAAACAGTGTTGGAGGCCGCTCATTCTACTACAGGCGTGAAAGCAGCAGAAGGAAGGCTTCTCGTCGTTCGAGACGTTTTTCAGGATGTGCTGGCTCGTTTTGAGCCGCGTTTACGTGATGCCTATCTCATTCATGTCTCTTGCCCGGAAGAACTTACCGTATGGGCGGACCGCAACTATATTCGTCAGGTTCTGTCCAATTTGCTTTCCAATGCGTTCAAATTTGCGCCAAAACAGTCTGAGGTGATCATCAGTGCTACTCCCTGCGCATATGAAGCAGAGGCCGATTCTGGCATGGTACGTTTGTGTGTTAAGGATGCCGGGCCGGGCATTCCACTTGCTGAGGCGGCACTACTCTTTGAACCTTTTGTGCGCCTATCACGTGATCTTTCAGGGAACATTCCAGGAACAGGGCTGGGCCTCTATATTTGTAGGCAACTGGTTGAAGCAATGGGCGGGCGCATCTGGGTTGAGAGTACAGGTATAGCTGTTCAGGGCAGCAACTTTTGCTTCACGCTTCCCCTTCGTTCATCATCGCACGTGACCGTAATCAATTAGCGAACGGTCAATAAGCCCTGCCTCTCCTCCAACCAGCTTTGTAACGCCTGAGCAGGTAATGGACGTGACATAAAGTACCCCTGGGCCTTTTCACAGCCCATGTTACGCAAGAGATTAAAAGATGCCGCATCTTCTACCCCTTCGGCTACGACGTGCAGTCCCAGATTATGAGCCATTGCTACAGTTGACTGGACAATGGTCTTGTTTGCCTCTTCCTCGGTGATATGTTGTACGAAAGAGCGATCAATTTTCAATTCGTGAACAAAGAGGTGCTTGAGGTAGGCAAGTGAAGAATATCCTGTGCCAAAGTCATCAATGGAGCTTCGCACTCCTACTGAGGCGATCTGCTTTAACACGGCTATTGTGTGGTCTGGATTATCCATCGCCGAACTTTCTGTCAATTCTATACATAGATGGTTGGCAGGAACATGATAGTGTTTCAGGAGCTGGCAAATAGTATCCACGAGTGAGGAATCACGCAAATCCCACATTGAAAGATTAATAGCCACTTCAAGCGCAATGTTTACTTGTAACCACTCCGCGCATTGTCGCAACGCAGCCTCCATGACCCAGTGAGTAAGTGTCGTAATCAGACCCGTTTGCTCGGCCAGTGGAATAAATGTATCGGGGGGAATGAGACCTCGTGTGGGATGCTGCCAACGAATAAGTGCCTCGACACCCTGAACGAGTCCCGTCTTCATCTCAACTTTTGGCTGGTAGTAGAGCAAAAATTCAGAAGCTGCAATTGCATGGTGCAAGTCTCGAATGAGGTCAAGCCGCTCGGCAGTATTTTGTTCAAGGCTGCTTTCGTAGCAGGTAAATACCTGATGCGTTTGTTTCGCGGTATACATTGCCAGGTTTGCTTTACGCAGTAAAGATGTAGGCTCGTTGTCATAAGCGGGATAGAGTACTCCTCCGATGCTTGCATCTAACTGGACCGGGTGTCCTTCAATGAGAAATGGTTTTTCCAGGGTAGAGCGCAGCATTGAAACCGCCTGGTGTATTCCCTCCTCTCCTGCCTCGGGTACTACCATTGCGAATTCATCACCTCCGATCCGTGCTACGATGCAAGTTGCAGGTAATGACTGCGTAAGGCGTTTACCTACCTCAAGTAACAGCGCATCTCCCTGCTGATGGCCGAAGGTGTCGTTGATATCCTTGAAACGATTAAGATTAAGCACCAACAGCGCCAGCTTCTGTAGTTGTTTTTCCCCGATGAGTTGCTCAAGGTGTTCAAGCAGAAGCATACGATTGGGTAACTCGGTTAAGCTATCATGCAGTGACTGGTAGCGCAGTTTCTGCTCCATCATAATGCGTTCAGTAATATTGCGGGCATTGACGACGAAACCTTGAATAATCGGGTCATCAAGACAGTTACGTCCAATAGCTTCTACAGTGATCCATGAACCGTCAGCGCCCCTTAGACGACACTCGGTACACGCTCTGGCCCCACTTCCCTGAAATGCAGATTCCCAGGCGACATGTACCTGCTTCTTATCGGCAGGATGAATGAGTTCAAAAACATTTCGACCCATTAATTTCTCAGGAGCATATCCCAGAATGCTCTGATGGGAAGGACTGACATAATGATAAACACCTGTTGCGTCGAGACTGAAGACAAGATCATTAGCCTGTTCCGTCAAAGCGCGGAACTTACGCTCACTTGTCTTGAGAGCTTCTTCGGCGTGAATACGCTCTGTGATATCCGTGCTGATACCAATGATACCGGATACTCGCCCCGTTGCATCATATTGTGGCATAAAAGATATTTCAAATTGACGTGTTCTAATGCTTTCAATTGCGGTAATCATCTCGCCATTCAGCGCATGACAGACGTGATTCACAATGTTTGGAATATTATCATACATGCCAAAGATAGACGTTCCCACTATTTCTTCT
>DATGJV010000041.1:0-2636 GCA_035295005.1 Ktedonobacteraceae bacterium
GAACTGGTCGTTTGATTCGAGAGAGCGTGAACGTGTCGCTCGACAACCTGCACCAGTTGCGCGGAATTGTTGTAATTATTGCGAGAGAGCGCCGGGCCAATGCGTAGCGTGATATGCCACTCATTGTTGTAGACATAGGTGAAGCCTGCCGGGATAATGGCTACGTGTGTGCTACCATTTTTCTCTGCCATCTCAACTATCCGTGCGAAACCTTGATGGAATGGTAGAAAGGCATCGTCACTGGCTTTCGGAGTGAATGTCGGATCAATATTGGGGTACGCTTCTGGAAAGATGACGAGTACCTCCTGGTTGCGCAACACTTGCACCGAATCCCTGATGGCGTGTCGGAGGTAGTTTTTTGCCTCACTGTGTGAATATGCTCCATATCCTTCTTTAACATGCCTGTCGGCGCTGGAAGTGAGCTGTTCGACGCGCAGCAGCATCGGCCAGTCTGCCAGCGTACATACCCGCTCCATCACATTGCGTAGCCAGCGTTTTTGCACCCAATCCAGAGCAACGAGGATATGGAGCGGCCTCTGGACGGCTTTGATTAGTACACAGCCATCATAGAGGTGGTGAAAGTGACGTGCGACAATCAGCACCGGACCTGATTGTGGTATATGTTCTAGCCCCTCTATGACAATCTTTACATCGCGACGGGCTATCATCCAGCTACCCTTCTGCACAACCATTTGCGATATACGTCTAACAACCGGGTTTGTCGCCTTCGTAGCTGGTTGCGTGGGTGGAAGCCGCCGTGGTCGAAAAACGAGCGCGGCAGGAACCAGACCAAGCAATACCGCCATCACGGGCGGAATCCAGAGTCTGGCATTGATATTCAGAGCAATCGCGAAGCCAATATTCGCGGCATACATGCCGAATGGCAGCCAGGCTGACATGCGTTGCGTATCCAGGTTTGTCCGCCAGAACAGTCGGCTGACGCTCATAAAAATCAGACCGGTCACGGACCACCCGACAAGGTTTTGAATGGGCATACCGAAGTAGGGACCAGTATCATGCCATATCCAGAAATGGATGGGGAGATTCTGACTTGCCATTGCCGGATCAAGTGCCAGATCCCAGACCGTCAGAAAATAGGCACCCAGAACCAGTGACCAGACGGTGTGATGCAGTTGCGCTACCCTGTTGACGATGATACTTGCCAGGATGAGGCTGGTGAATCCCATGTAAAACCAGGAGAGCGGAATAGAGTACGGGACGTGATTGGCTATCTTGAAGCCCAGGAAAGTGGTATAGGAATAGGCTCCAAAGGGAAAACCAGTACTTGTGCCTATCAACTCCATGCTGAGAGAGATCGTCGTTGCGGCAGCAAAGAAGATGAGTGTCTTCCTGGGGCTAACATAGAGGAGTCCAAAGAGCAGCATCGTAGCCGCGCCGAAAAGAATATGCAGCGAGCCAGCGTAGGTGATGCCGAAGTTGAAAACAGCGATGGCGTTAGGACTGGTATCCCACAATTCAGGATGTGGCAACGCTATTAAGAGACCACCCAAGCCAAAAACCAGAGCGGCGAGATGGCCGAGAAAGAGAATTCTTATTGTTCTCATGATAAACCTCCACGAACCAGCACACGACCGCGCCACGTATGTCGGCGCTTCAATGCATTTCTCCCCAGCTCAATAGCCACCGGCAGATCGCAGAGCGGCGAGAGCCAGTAGGACCAGGGACGGCCCTGGTATGCTCGTGCCGTCCCAATGAGTACGCCGATACGCATAGTTGCAAGTACGCTTTCTGGTAGAACGAGCCAGCGATTTCGGCTACGTGTAGCGACGAGGAAAAGGAAAAGTGGCAAGGGCAGTGCCTGCACCAGCGCAACTTCGAGCCATCCCAGCAATGTATGAATGCCTGAGAATCGATCATGCATGGGGAGTGAGCGTGACCAGTTGCGCCAGATATCGCGCCAATTGTCGTACATGTTGACGGTAATTAGATCACCGGCTTCATAAAAGCCGACGGGATATCCAGCAGCTACAAGCGAACGCGCAATGGTGATATCTTCACAGACAGAATTGTGTGTGCCGAGAAAGCCGTTACAGGCTTCCAGGGCATCCCGGTTGAACAGGAAACACTGGCCGTTGGCCTGTACATCGCTTACATGATGGTAAATGTTTCCTGGTATGCCAAAGCGATAGACCAGCGTGGTGAGCATAGAAGGGTGGATTAACCCTTCGCCGACACCTTCAATCTCCTGCATTGTGGCAACACTCAGAGCTGCAAGTTTTGCTTTCTCGGTCTGTGCCAGTAGTGCGTTCGTCAGGGATGCTTTGAGGCGAACATCGGCATCCACGGTAAGAATCCAATCAGCATCGGAACTGGCGGAAGATAATCCTACCTCCAGGCCCCAGGCTTTGCCGTTCCAGGCATTTGGAACAGGGCTGGCATCTATGAGGCGTACGCGCCTGTCACTCTGAGCGAAGGTACAGACAAGTTGTTGCGTCCCGTCGGTTGAGCCTCCGTCAACGACCAGAATCTCGACGACCTCTGTACCCTGAGTAATTAGCCCCTCAATACAGGGGGAGAGCCGGTTACGCTCGTTCAATACCGGTACAATGACAGAAACCCGTGTCCTCTTCGTTGTTGGCACTGCAATCTGGATACGTTCTCCCCTGTTGCTACAT
>DATGJV010000042.1:0-4726 GCA_035295005.1 Ktedonobacteraceae bacterium
CGATGGCTATGCCATCTGCACATCGAAGTCAGAGTCGCAAAAGCTTGGTGTCACCACCATCTCGCAACTGGCACCGATGGTGTCAAAGCTCACCCTGGCATCACCCAGCGACGGTATCAGCTTTATTGACAACCTGCAGCCTGTGTATGGCTTTAGCACGAAGAGTTTCAAAAGCCTGTCGAAAGTTGACTATACCATTGGTTTTGATGCCGTATCTCACGGTCAGGCGCAGATGAATGTCTGCTATACCACCGATGGCACTGTCACACAACAGAACTTCATCTTCCTGCAAGATGATAAGAATGGCTTCCCACAGTTCAACCCGGCTCCTATTGTGCGCGACTCGGTGTTGCAGAAGTACACTGACCTTCCCAGTATTCTGAACCCACTCGCACCGGACCTGACGACTGATGTTAGCATCCAATTACAGCAGCAGGTTGCCTCCGATAAAACCGGCGGTATGTCCTCAAGTGAGGCCATCAAACAGGTAGCGACCAACTTCTTGAAAAGTAAGGGGTTGATGTAGCCCTGTAGGTTTGTAGGATAACAGCCCAATCAAAAACGCGGCAATTGCCGCGTTTTTGATTGGGCTGTTACCTCAACAGACTACATTAACTGCTCAGCTGTACGCTTGTTGACAAATAGCACGAGATGCTCTATAATTTTATGCATAGGATTAGATATCCTCCTCACACATAGCACATCAAGGGGTAAACACGAAATGAATTTACACTGGTATACGTCATTCCATTCTTCCCGGCCCCTTTTTTGCTCTTCCACTCATGCTCCAGGTCTTAGCCTGCGCTAATCTGATTCATTTTGACTTGCCAGGGTATCTCAAATAACCTGTTTTTTGCTACCCTGCGCATCCTGCATTACCAGCATTTCTTATAGCGAGTTATAACGTTGTACTCATGTGCAAAAGGCATATGGGTTTATTCGATTCATTCTTTGTTAGTAAGGGTTATAAGTAATGCTCTCTCCATAGTTCGCTGTTTAGATAAACAGTCAGGATAAAATAGATGAGGCAGAGTAACCAGTTCCACATACAGACGGTGGTGGATGTGGAGCATTCCACCATTTCCGTTTCCGGCAAAGAGCGATCAGACTTGACCATTTTAAGTTACATGGTCAAACGTACATACGCTCGTCTGCTTGACCTACCGTCCGGTATACCACTTCCGATGTTAGATTATGTAGAGGAGCGGCGCAACCGGACTCACCGCATTGTCATCTATAAGCCACAGGAGTTACTTCAGGGAAGCGACCTCTTTTTCGTCGGCTTTGTGAGTCGGGCGCAAGACCAGGTAGGTCTATCAATTCTTCAAGAGCTTCACCGGGTAGATAAGCTGCTCGTCACAGAGGTTGCGAACAATCCGGGCCTTCTCAGCTACTCTTCTCTGGAGGTACACAGGGGCCGCTGGTACAATCTTGTCTTGTTGCGCGATTATACGGCAAAACAGTACTTCCGTAATCTCAGCATACACACCTACGCCGCACACCAGCTTGCGAGCTACTATTATCTGTGGATACGCCTCCATAACGGCCTCATGCCCGGCGGTCTCCTCTCTGATGAGATGATCCTTCAGAGTACAAAATACTACACGTTTCATTGCCCACCCATGTGGGAGAGCAATTCATCAGAAGAAATAGGAGACAAAGTATATGAGTGAGGGCAGAGAGGACAGGGAAAACAGGCAGGACCTGGTAATCATCGGCGGTGGGGTGATGGGGCTGTACACTGCTTACGCAGCTTCTCACTTCACCAACAAGATCACCATCCTGGAAAAGTTGACCATTGGCAATCAGAAAGCGGCCTCGTTCAGCTATACGCGCTCGATCCGCAACGATTATCTCGACCCGTTGTATGCGCGGTTGGCCTATGAAGCACGAAGGCTCTGGCAAGAGTTGGAACGCCGTTCGACAGAACCCTTCATCATTGATTGTGGCTGTTTGAATATCGCTAAAGCGAGTGTCACGCCCGATCTGGCTGAAACCTACGCTGAGCAAAGTTATCGCGTACTCGCCGATCTCCACCTGAAAGCGGAGGCTTTCTCGCACGAAGAGCTTGAGCAGCGTTTCCCGCAATTTGCTGTTGATCTGGGACGCCTGGATGTTGAGGCTGGTATGCTCTACGTTCCTGCCATCACCCGCACGTTGCTCACTCTCTTACAGGAGCGGCAGGTGCGTATTGTGGAAGAGGTCGAGGTTGCCGCCATTGAGCAACAACCCGATAACCTGCTGGCTGTTCACACCAGCGCCCGGCAGTTCATTACCAGCAAGCTTGTGATCACGGCGGGACTGGGTACAAACGATGTACTCAAGCGTATTCCCGGCTGCACACTCCAATTTCCGCTCAGTCCCGACCGACCGAGCCAGTGCAAGTACTACATTCCACCGGCACATAAACGGTCCATGTTCACCCCTGATGCATTGCCCGTCTTCGCCTATCTCGACGTTGGTATCTACGGCCATCCGCTTTACGAGGGCCACACGCCGGGCGTAAAAATCGGCTTTTACCATCCACCGGACGTTCACGATGTGAATACGGGGCATGTAGCCATTCCCGATATCGCCAGCTTTGTCACTGAGTGTATGCCATTGCTGCAAGATGCCACAGCTATTGATGTGACCGATGTTGATCAATGTTTTTACGATCTCGTCGCCGACGATAATTTCATCCTCGGCCACTTGCCGGACAATGCCAATATCAGCGTTGGCGTGGGCTGGCGCGGCACTGGCTATAAATATGCGCCCTGGGTGGGCCAGACTCTGATGCAGCTTGCCTTGCAGGAAGGCACTATCTACGATATTCGTCGTTTTTCACCGCAGAGGTTTGTTAAGCAGGAGGAACAATAAGCAATATGAGTAATATGAAAAAAGGTCTTCTGGAGAGACTGCAAGAGGGCGTTGTCCAGGGGGCAGAAGGCTACGTTTTTGAGCTTGAGCGCCGGGGCTATATCAAGGGCGGGCCATATGTGCCGGAAGTCGTGCTTGATTTTCCCGATGCGGTCAAGGAACTGCACCGGGAGTTCCTCCGCGCTGGCAGCGATGTGATGGTTGCCCTGACCTATTATGCCCATCGTGAAAAGCTCAAGGATGTGGGCCGCGAACACGATCTGGAACGCATGAACCGCCAGGCGGTACGCCTCGCCAACGAGGTTGCACATGAAGGGAACGCACTCGTGGCTGGCAACATCTGCAATACCTGGGCCTATGACCCCGACAATGCAAAAGAGACCACTAAAATCGTACGGGCCATGTACGAGGAACAACTGGGCTGGGCGGTCGAGGAAGGCATTGATTTTGTCATTTCCGAAACCAACGATTACCTGGGAGAAGCCTTGATTGCTCTGGAGGTCATCAAGTCATCTGGCTTGCCCGCTATGGTCACACTGGCCTCTGTGCAACCGCATACAACGCGGGACGGCTACGATTATGTTGAAGCCTGTAAGAGACTGGCGGATGCTGGCGCGGATATTGTTGGCATGAACTGCGACCGTGGCCCAGCCACAATGCTGCCCATCATTGAAAACATCCGTGCGGCAGTCAGTTGTTATGTGGCAGCGCAGCCAGTGCCATATAAAACGGACGCGGCTTCCCCCACGTTCGAGTCGCTCCATACCAGCGATGGCTACCAGGCGTTTCAACTTGCCCTTGAGCCGTTTCTCTGCAACCGTTTTGAAATGGCCTCTTTTGCTCGCAAGGCGAAGGAAATGGGCATCAACTACATCGGAATCTGCTGCGGCGGCGCTCCTCACTATGTACGCGCTATGGCTGAAGCACTCGGCAAAACCGTTCCCGCCAGCAAATACTCGCCCGCAATGGAGCTGCATCCCATGCTTGGTACACATGTGGAAAACAAGGACAAAGAGTTTCTGGATGTCTGGAAAGGATGAAGAAATGGACACACTCCGTTTTGCCACCTATCTCGCGCCCAACATCTATGACGCATATGCTTTCATCGCTCGCTCTGTTGGGGAAAAGATAGGTCTACCTGCACATCTGGCTGTGGGGCAATCCTTCAACGCCTTTGCCTGCGGGCAGGTAGATGTTGGCTTTCTCTGTGGCTTGCCCTATACGCAACTGGCCGACGCACCAGACCACGCTATCGAATTGCTAGCCGCACCCGTTCTTCATGGAGAACGCTATCAGCAACGACCCATCTACTTTTCTGATGTCGTTGTGCGCAAAGATAGTCCTTACACCTCTTTTGATGACTTGCGGGGCTGCGGTTGGGCCTACAACCAGCGTACCTCGCACTCTGGCTGGAACATCGTCTGCTACAACCTGTGGCAACGGGGGGAAATGTCCGATTACTTCGGTGAGCTGGTCGAGACAGGTTCCCATCTGCGCTCGCTCTCCCTCGTTCTCGATGGGGTGATAGATGCTACTGCCATTGATTCCCAGGTGCTTGATGTCTTCTGCCTGCAACACCCGGAACAGGCTGAGTCCTTGCATGTGATCGAGACCTTTGGGCCATCTCCCATTCCACCTGTCGTCATTGCCAGCATGTTAGACTCTGACCTCAAACGCCGCGTACAGGATATCTTGCTGACTCTGCACGAGGATTCGATTGCGGCTAGCGCCCTCCATCAAGGTGCTATCGAGCGGTTTGTACACGTGTGCGATGAGGACTATAACCCGATACGCAAGATAAACAGGGAAGCGATATCTTTCAAATCACTTTAGCGTCAATTTGCAACAGCAAGGCAGCCAGCACAGG
>DATGJV010000043.1:0-2514 GCA_035295005.1 Ktedonobacteraceae bacterium
ATCGAAATGGCCGCCGCCATCATCAACGTCGCGACAATTCCAGACATGGTATTCACTGCAATGGGCGTACCATATTTGCCGCTAAAACGTCCCAACAATACGGGAGCATTGCGGTCAAGCGAGGCAATCGCGTAAGTACGATCCGCCCCAATAATCCAGGTACCGCCGCTGGAGGCCAGCGCAATCACGACACCGATGGCAACAATCCAACCCAGCCCTGTGGCAAGCGGTCCTGGCAACACGCCTGTCACCAGTTGGAACGCATTGACGAAACCGGTCGCGCTTGACAATTGGCTCTTTGAAAGAGCGAACAGAATAACCGCTACCACCACCACGTAAGCACCAACCGCAACCAGACCAGCACGAATAATCGAACGCGGCACATCGCGTTGCGGATTATGCATCTCTTCGCCTGCGCCATTCTGCAACTCAAACCCGACCCAGTTGAAAATCAATACCGGCAAAATGCCGCTCACTATCAGTCCCCAGTTACTGGGTATCAGGTCAGTGAGAGTCACATGTTGGCCGGTCGCATGTCCCCCCATCACAAAAACTGCGGTGAGTACGATGAATACCGCCAGCAACGCTAATTTGATGTAGGAGCCGTACACCGACAATTTCTTACCAAATTTCAACGACATGATGGCACACCACGTCGTACCCCAGATGAAAATCAACGCAATGCACATCTCAACAATGGCATCCGCAACAGGGTTACCAAAAAACTTATAACCCGCATTGCCAAACCAGAACGTCTTGATGGCAGCAATGGCTGTAACGGACAATGTACCGCCAACCCAGAGCGGGTTGGATATCCAGTACAACATCGCGGCAAATGATGCGAACAGACGCCCACAGGCCAGTTTACACCAGACGTAGACGCCACCCTCCTGCGTGAATGTGCTACCAATCTCAGCAGCAAGCAATCCATACGGCAGCAGAAAGGTGATAGCGGAGATAACTAACCACGTGAGCGCCTGTCCTCCACTTGAAGAAACGGCTCCCAGGGTATCAATACCAATAATTGCGGCGAGCGTGTAGAAGATCATGTCGAAATAGTTGAACTCTTTACGAAGCTTTTTCTTCTCGTCAAGAGTTGCTTGTGTCGTGACTTCGCGGATACCAATATTCATGAAAGGTAGCCTCCTTTACGTCACAGGGAGCATGACGTATGTTGTTACGCCTCATAGAGAAAGCGTTTCTCGCTCTTGCAAGCTTCAAATGGACACAAGTTGATGTAAAAATGGCTTTCCAGCTGGTTGCTTTGTTGTGGAACGTACCTCCTTACTATGAAGCGGCTGTACGAATTTGATGGAAGATAGCAAGCTCTACCTTGTGCAAGGATTATATAACATGTTGTCAAGTAGCAAAAATGCCTTCATCTTCAGACAAAAGCAGAACAGAAAAGCGTTGAGCGCTGCTCAACGCTTTTCTGTTCTGCTTTTGTCTGAAGATGGCTTACGCAGTCATCAATAGAGCAATACCAATACCTAACAGACCGCCAACAAATACCTGGATGGGAGTATGACCAATCAATTCACGCAAGCGTTTTTCCGCGAACGGATGCCCTTGAAACGCTTCATCTATCATCTGGTTCAGGATACGCGCTTGAATACTGACAGCACGGCGCACTCCGGCGGCATCATACATGACGATGCTGGCAAGAACAACTGTGATGGCAAATTCTCCTGAACTCACACCCATCACGCGGCCCGTCGCCGTAGCTAATCCCGTCACTAATGCCGAATGTGAACTGGGCATACCACCGGACGAGACCAGCCGACTGAGCCGCAGTTCGCGCTGTCGAATCAGTTCGTAGATCGTTTTACTTACCTGCGCAACAAGCCATGCCAGAATAGATGTCATCAGTATCCGATTATCGAAAAGCGTACCCATATTGTAACTTGTGAACTCCCTATGGCAACTCTAGTGGCTGCACCACGAACAGCCCGTTGCTATCCACGCTCAGTTGCTGCACGCGCAATTCCGCTTTTTGCAACAGTTCATTGCAATGTTGCGCCAGCCTCATACCCTCTTCATAATGGCGCAAAGCCTGCTCCAACGGCATCTGACCATCCTGTAACGCGACAACGGCATTTTCCAGACGTGCATAAGCTTCCTCAAATGCTAAATCTTCCATATTTTTCCACACACTTTCTATCAGGTGATTTCGTTCCGATGCGGACGCGATTATTACCTCTCCCCGGAGAGGGTGCGGTCCCTACCGGCACCGGTGAATATCCTGAAATGCTATTATCGTACCTCGACGGGAATATGCCCATCAATAACCTGGATGGTGAGTTTCTCTCCTGCTTGCACCTGCCCGGTTCTGGTCACAATCGCAGCATCCCTGTCACGGCGCACAATGGCATAGCCACGAGCAATTGTGAGTAAGGGACTCAGGGAATGTAAGCGCAGCGCGAGACCACGTAACCGCTCCTGTTTAAGCGAGAGTATATGTTGCATGTACAGCTGCAACTCCTCCACTATATCATCAAGCTGCTGTTGTTGTCG
>DATGJV010000044.1:0-4640 GCA_035295005.1 Ktedonobacteraceae bacterium
AATGGAGAACTAGCGAGAGATTTATATGCTCTTTTGAGTATCTTATAGGCAGAGTGAAATGCGTAGTTGGACACATGTTCCTCCGAAACTCCATATTCGGCTGCGGCAGTAATTGAGACATAACAGTGGGGACAGCTGATATCCAGGCTGGCAATACCCTTATGCTCAACCACCTTACCTTTGCCGCTATGTATGAGGTGACTACTAAGCTCGTTCCATGACTTGCTATAGCTTTGTTCACCACCTGGATCGTCGTGAGAGAAGCGAACCTCTGTGTGTTCATGCGCATAACGATTGACAAAATAAAGTTGAGCAATTACCTGGTCGGGTTCGATGATATGCACCTGGCCTTCGAATTCTGGGAAAATGGCTACTACAAACAGTTGAAAGTGATGCCAGTCGGTCTCGATTGCTCCCGTCAAGATGGATAGCGGGCCAATCTGGTTAATCGGTGGACCAATTGCTGTACTCACTCCCGGTGGCGTATGCACCCAGAGGCCAAGGCGCAAGGAGACATGATTTTTAGTGAACATATTATATGGCTGGATTACATCGCTGAAGATGCGCGGATAACGGGGCTGCAATTTCTCGTATTCGTCGGAGCGGAAGATACGGCGGGCGTAATATGCAATGGTATCTAATTCTGTGCTGAAGCGGCTTGCATTCTCACGCAGGTATTTCAAGGCCACCCTGGCCTCCATAAGTGGCTCACCTCTGCTATTACGAACGAATACAAGCGGCAACAGGGGTTTGAGGTAGAAACCGAGGCTATTGGCTTCGACATAGGGCGTGCATGCCTCTGGTATAGGATATTCCTCGGACGTATCAATTTGCCGAAATACTTTGCATGAAGGCTCCAGCTTCATGAGAGCAATATCCGGGCGTACTGCTCTGATAAATATCTCCAGTTGCTGAGGGAATAGATAAGGCGAACCCTCGGCAAAGGAAGATAAACCTTGAGGACTATGCGAGCAACGGGTAATAATAGGATGGTTTGCTGACCTCTGCGCAGCCAGTATTGACTTTGCCATGCTACTCTCTCCCTTGTAAGGCCCCGTTCCCCGTGCTTCATTAGTATGGTCTGCTTCCATCATAATTCCTGCGACCCTCACAATTCACCTGGATCTCAAGTAGTCTCGTCATCGGAATCGGGAATATCCGCATAACCGACGACGACGGAAAGTAAAAATTGTTCTGCGTCAGTTGCGAGACCAAGCTCGATATTGAGCAGTTCTTCGACGAACCCTCCGCAAGGACGGGCATGCAGGTGTAAGGCTGTAGCTGCCAGGATCAGATTCTCTGATATATGACCAGCTTCGGCCGCCAGTATTCTATATCCTCCCTCTCCGTACTTACGTTCAAAGCGATTGAATGCACCTGTCAGGCAGATTATAGCTGCCACCCCCTGGATCATATCCCGCTGAATAGGTACCGCAACATTCACAAATGATGTGCGATCTATGCCTGTGCGTACGATTTCAAGCACATTCTCCGTTGGGCGATAGTGGTAAATGCCAGCTTCTAAACCCTCAACAGCGAATACGACCGGGTAGATTTCAACAGCATATAAACCACCGCCCGATGGGTAAGCTCTCAGCTTCAACTCACGCCCATTCCATTCTAAGACCCCTGTTACGCCGCAGGCGGTGGTCAACATCGCGTCCAGGTCATTGCGTGCTACAGGTTTGCCAGTGTAGGTCTCATGAGATCTTCTGGCACGGATAATAGTTTGTAAGGGTGCAAGGCTTGCAGGTACATCGTTCTGGACAGGCAGCTGCTGTGCATGCGGATAAGTGCGGTAATTACCATCCATCACTAAGAGAGCCACCTCTGTAGCATCGAGTCCTCCGCCGGGAAGAACTTCGTTTTTTGTTGCTGCGTGCAAGAAACGCCCGATCTGCCGACCTGAAACATCTATTACACCGGCACTAGCAAGCAAAGCGATCAGGCGATTGATGGCAAACTGGCTGTCAGGGAATTGCGCCAGCAGTTCTTCCATGGTACTCTGGCCGTCCATTAGCCGTAATAATGACCATAATACTGAAATATGGCCTGCAACGGCCACCTCCCTCTTGACACGACGGACCTGGACACCTGCTGGGAAGCGGGACAATGTTGGTTCCCAAAGCGGTGGGCAGAAGCGAACAGATGCTGATTCATCTACATAGATGCGTGTTCCCAGCGCCAGAGCAGGGCGTGCTTCAAGTGGAACTGTTTCCCACTCGTCGTTCAGCACTCTAGTACACGTTGTACCCTTCTTTTGTAAGAAGATATCCGTGTCAAACACGTAGTGGATAATCTGTTCGTCATACAATGTAATGTAGAAATCAACTGCTTCGCGTGTTGGTGGGCCTGGATTCTGCATAGGTCACTTCCATTGAACCGATCAAGTCGAGTAGATGCTAAACTGGAAGCATGATACCATAAGCGTAGTAGGTGCATAAATATCTGCTTCACTTTCCTCAGGTCTGGGCAGAAAGCGCAGATCGGAGGAAAGTGAATTGAATTGTGGCGAGATTACTACTGCACCGGGTCAGGTAGTCAGCATGTGCTTGAGATAATGTGTAGGCTGTACTTTCGCGTTAATCGTATGTCTCTAAGTTCTCAATGTAACATGCTCTCAGATGATAGCACATGCCACAACTCAAAGATGATCTGCCGGTTCGCAGACCATATTGCCTCTTAAGCCTGGTTTTTTCTCGATGTCTTTAAATCCAGGAGATTGTGGCTGGCACAGCCAGGACTATATGCAACAAGCCTTCCAGGTAGTTGAAGTGATCGAATGAGCGAAGGTGCTGTAGTAGGACCAAGCCCATTCACGAATGCTGGAACGCTTTCGGCAAGGTCTGGCGATGTATCGCCTTCGTACTCGGCTGCAGCCTGGAGTAGTGCATGGCGAACAAGATCGCTAATTACGGGTTTTTCAGCTTCACTAAGCTGACCATAAAACTGTTCCAGTTTTGTCATTGCAGAAAATTCGGCTGATTCCGGTTGTTGTGCCATAGTACCCTCCTTGAGGTTTTAATGCTTTAGCTTCAGAACGAATTCTAAGTGTAAGCACTACATAAGGGACGCTATACCTGGGACGAAGTAAAACTGTTCCAGCATATCTATGGCTAGCTACACGCACTAATGAACTACGATACATTTTAATCTACGCAATGATAACATTACATTCATTAAAAAGTCAAGTGTACGCCATGCCTGGTCAGGGCAATCGCATCTAAACTTTCAAGTGGCCTGTAGAGGTACTCTGCATAGCAGAGTTTTGGCAGTTGGCTTGTGATGATATAGCCTGTAGAGCCAGTTCCCAAAATTAGATGCGATTGCCCTGCATGCCTGATTCTTTCTCCCAAATTGTACAAAGTCAGGCTAAGGCCGGACCATGACCTTCATGGCTTTGCGCTGATCCATTGCAGCATAGCCTGATGGAACGCCGTCGAGAGCAACGGTGAGATCGAGTACAGGAGAAAGATCGAGCCGTCCGGCCAGCACATCAGCGAGCAATTCGGGGAGAAAAGCCCGAACATGTGTCCCTCCACCTCGGAGGGTGATCGTGCCAGAGAAGAGTTGCATATTTTCTCATCTTCCCCTCCACCACAAAGAATGTCGTGTGAAGGGAAAGGCAGTGGAAACAACGAACGAATGCCAGAACCGGGCTGGCACCTCATTCGAGTGGGACTTCGACAGCAACATCGTACTTAGGGTAGTAGGACTTCACGTTTCTGCCGTACTTGTCCCGGAACTTCTCAAGGATATTGTTGAGCTGCGCCTCGTCGGTGATCAGTCTGACGCTCGCGGTCACTGTCTTCCCACGGGCCTCCAGGCGGATGGTCGGTGTCTTACGCACATTTTTGTACCATTCGGTATCTGATCCTCTCACCGGGATCAGATAGAGCTTTTCGCCTTCCAGGGCGAACCAGACGGGGTAGGAACGGGGGCGACCGGACGTTCGACCGGTTACAGTGATCTCAATTTGGTTGACGCCCCGGAGGGCAGAGAGAAAATCTGTCTGTGCCATAATGATCTCCTTGTTTGTTGATTGAAGAATAAACGGTTGCTCTCATGTCTTTCTCCTTCCAGGTGTGCGTTTGTGCATATGTCTTGTTTCCTGCCTTTGAGTAAAGGTCACAACGATCTTTCTGCACAATCACGCCTGGTACTGTTCGTCGCTGACCTTTTCCATCCAGTCAACGGTCTTGCCGTCGAGTTGTTCCTGAATGGCAATGTGTGTCATGGCCGTGGTTGACGTGGCACCGTGCCAATGTTTTTCACCCGGCGGAAACCAGATCACGTCACCCGGTCGAATGTCCTCGATTGGGCCCCCCCAATGTTGTACCCGGCCGTAGCCAGCGGTCACGATCAGGGTCTGGCCCAGCGGGTGGGTGTGCCATGCGGTCCGAGCGCCGGGCTCGAACGTGACACTGGCACCGACTGCACGTGCCGGATCGAGTGCCTGGAACAGGGGGTCAATGCGTACTGTGCCGGTAAAATACTCGGTCGGTCCTTTGCCGGACGGTTGCGAGCCACTTCTTTTGATGTCCATTTTCTCAATTCCTCCACTATGCTTGAAAAAGCAGAGAAGTATGTTCTCTGTTCAGAGTAAGGGTCTGTTAAAAAATATCTTTCCGCGTTACTGG
>DATGJV010000045.1:0-4750 GCA_035295005.1 Ktedonobacteraceae bacterium
CGTATTAGGTTGATGTGCGATGACACATCAAAGATTTTTTCACCATTATTTTTAGAAAGGCAGAAATCAACACATGGCACAACATAGTATGAACATGGAAGGTGTACAGATTACATGGCTGGGACACGCCACTTTTAAGATTACCTCGCCACAGGGAAAGATTATTTTGATTGATCCGTGGGTGCGAGGCAATCCAGTTTGCCCCGATGAGCAGAAGAACATTAATAAAGTGGATATTATGCTCATTACGCATGGACACTCTGACCATGCTTCCGATGCTGTCAGCATTGCTCAGGCAACCGATCCTACCTGTGTGGGCATAGTCGAACTGATGGGTTGGCTCGAATCGAAAGGCGTACAAAATACTGTCGGATTTAATAAAGGCGGTACGGTCGAGGTACAGGGGATCAAAATAACCATGACGCAGGCGTTCCACTCGTCAAGCGTTGATGATAGTGTCTATGTCGGCGAGCCTTGCGGCTTTGTCCTCGAATTTGAGAATGGGCGCAAACTTTACCACGCTGGCGATACCTGCGTCTTTGGCGATATGCAGCTCATTCACGAACTCTACCGGCCCGATGTTGCGCTGTTGCCTATTGGCGACTTCTATACTATGGGGCCAAAAGAGGCTGCGGTGGCTGTACGTATGCTAGGAGTGAAACACGTCATTCCCATGCACTACGGCACATTCCCCATTCTCACCGGAACGCCCGCCGCTCTGCGCAAGGCTATACAATCACTCGGTCTCAACGAGGTCGAGGTGATTGAGATGACACCTGGACAGACAATCTAGCATTCATAGATGTGAGTAACGCACAGCAAGAACCTGTTTCCGCGTTGCGGAAACAGGTTCTTGCTGTGTGTTACTCACATCTATGATATCAACCCATCGGCAACAAGTTGCGTGAGTGCCTTCTGGGCAGCCATTGATGAGCCTATTTTATAGGAGAGGCCACGCAGAGTTTGTACCACCGGATCGAGGTATGGCCTCATTTTCTCATTATTGCGGCTCTCAGTTTTCAACACGTATGAGGCTGTTTCCGCCAGCCAGGATGTCGTTGGCTCGTGCATCAAAAGTTGTAATACAGGGCCGATAGCACGTTTCCCAAAATGAGCCAGTCCTTTAGCCGCCATCCACGCAACTGAATGATCGGAATCGCAGAGTGCCTGCACCAGCACAGGAATTGCGCGAAGATCGCCAATTTCGCCCAGCGCACGAACGCAATGCCAGCGTAACCAGGCGGAACTACTGCTGCTGGTCTCAATCAAAGAAGGTACGGCGCTATACCCTAAATGTTCCAGAGCGGAGAAAATCTGGCTGCCCATGTTTTCATCAGCACCACGCAAGGCAGCAAGCAGCGGGGGTACAGATGCAGGGTCTTTCACACGGCCCAGCGCTTTGGCGGCCTGCATGCGAACAGCAGGTACCGGGTCGTTGAGGGCCGTAGTTAGTAGAGGAATAGCGGACGAATTACCAAGCAAACCCAGGATGTGGACGGCACTCTCACGCATAACAGGTCGTTTGTCATGGGCTGCGGCCTGAGCAACTCGTTCAGCACGAGCGGGGTCTATTCCAGAGCCAGTTAAAAAGAGAGTGCGGAAACGTGTTCTGGCATGCGGCGAACGCAGAGGCGGAGGCAATACAAATGGCTTGCCTGCCCATGTCCCGACCGCGAGACATTCAAGCAGGTAATGAGCCAACCGATCATCGTTCAAGGAAGAGACTGCGATGACGGCACGAGGATCGTTCTCCATAATCCAGTACAGTAGTCGCCAGGCAGCGCCACGCCTACCATTAGCCGCTTCCTGCGCCAGAACTTGCGGCGGCGTTATACCTACAGGTGGAGTCACATCAACAGAGGTTTGTGCGGGCGGCATCATTGAGGTATCCTGTACCACCGCTCCATTTGTTTCAAATGAATCTTGAGAGGATTTCATACCATAGCTCCTTAGCGGTCAGGGACTGCATTACTCTGAATAATACAGATGAGCGATGCAATCGGAGGCCGTCGGTGTTCTGCAATAACAACAATAACACTACGGACACAAGACAAAAGAGCTTCAAGGAAACTGGAAGTAAGCTTCCTACTACTAGTATACCATACTTCGACCCTGTCGATTCCTATGTGGTTTACAAAAGTGACAAGAAAATGCCAGGAATTGCGCCGCAATTCCTGGCATTTTCTTGTCACTTTCACAAACCGTTATTCCATTGCCTCAAACAAGCGTTCGGATGTGATGGGAAGCTGAGTGACGCGAGCGCCTACAGCATCACGAATAGCATTGGCAATAGTGGGTCCGACGGGGACGACTGGTGGTTCGCCAACACCTTTCGAGCCGAACGGACCGAGCGCGGAAGGAATCTGAACGAAGAGAGTCGTGAAATTGGGTACATCCTGGCTATGCGGCAAGGCATAATCCATCAGGGACGAGGTGAGGGCCTGACCATTCTCGTCGTAAACCAGCCCCTCGAAAAGCGCCCAGCCGATACCTTGCGTGACACCTCCCTGAATCTGACCCTCGACCTCGGCAGGGTTGATGGCAAAACCTACATCCTGCACAGCGACATAATCGAGAACGCGCACTTCACCCGTTTCGGAGTCAACCGCGACTCTGGCAACATGGGTAGTAAACATCGGTGAACTCATCCTGTTAGCAGAACGCCCACGCCCGTAAATGGGTGCATACCTGCCAGCAAATTGCATAGACGCGCCAGCAATCTGCGACAATAAAACGCTTTTCGTCGGAGAGCCACGTACCACAACCTTATCACCCTCGATCTCCAGGTCTGTCGGAGAGGCTTCCAGCATTTCGGAGGCGATATCCAGTATCTGCTTGCGGGCATCCTGGGCAGCCGAGAGAACGGCAGCACCCACGGTATATGTCGTCTTGCTCCCGCCAGTTCCACCTGCGTAAGGCATTGTATCGGTAGTATCATGTGAGACATTGACCGATGAAGCGGAAAGGCCCAACCCTTCAGCCGCGATCAGCGCAAGAGAAGTATCGGAGCCGGTCAGGTCTACAGAGCCAACGATGACGGTCAAACTGCCATCAGTTTCCAAACGGCAAGCAGCGGCGGCAGGTTCGGTGCCACCGGGCCAGCCACCGGTTGCCATACCGATGCCGATTTTCCAGCCTTGTAAATCGGCGGGAGCGGCTTTTTGCTGCTCACGTTGCGCCCACAGCGGATGTTCACGAGCCTTCTCCAGACTCTCCAGTAGGCCAATACGCGGCCATGAACGATGGTCAAGCGTGGGATCGCCCTCTTTCAGGCCATTTTTCAGCCTGAATTCAACCGGGTCCATCTGTAACGCAAGGCACAATTCATCAACGGCTGATTCTAGTGCGAAGGTTGCTTGCGGCGCGCCAGGAGCGCGATAGGCACCAACACTCACTTTGTTGGTTAGGACCTCATAGCAACGAAAATCCAGATTGGGACAGCGATAGGTACTACCAAGAATGAGGCCACCGAGGAAAGCGGCAGCACCGGGAAAGGCTCCGCTATCAAAGATAACCTTGCCCTCCATCGCGACCAGCGTCCCATCGCGCTTCGCACCCAGCTTGAGTGTAATGATTGACGAGGGCGCGGGATTGCCCGCCAGCAGGTCTTCTGTGCGAGTATACACCAGTCGTACCGGTCTGCGCGAAGCATAAGCAGCAGCGCCAGCTAATGGCTCGATCAAGCCAAATTTACCGCCGAACGCGCCGCCAATTGGCACCGATTCGACGCGAATCTGCCGTTCTGGTACGCTGGTAGCTGCTGAAATGTCGGAACGCACAGAGAACATACCCTGCGAGCTGGGCCAGATGGTCATACGTTGGCCTGTAGCACTCGGCACGACCGTAATGGACTGGGGTTCCAAATATGACTGGTGTACAAAACTCGTGCGATATGTATGTTCGACAACCACCTCGGCCTCGCTCCAACCAGCTTTGATATCGCCCATATGCAGGTGCGCCTTATCGCTGACATTGAGAGACAATTCCTCTTTATCCGCCTCGTCCTCTTCCTCTTTGGCGACGGCAGCATGAGCGCCACCACCAGCAATCTCGGAACTCTCATCCTGTTTACGCTCGCGGGTATGCGGCGAATCTGGCTGCATAGCGGCAACGGGGTCCATGACGGCTGGAAGAGGTTCGTAATCTACATCAACGGCGGCAACGCCGTCTTCCGCGGCTGCCTCCGTCTCCGCGAGAACAATTGCTACGGGATGCCCGCACCAGAGGACTTCATGCTCGGCCAGCGGGGATTGCGAGCGCGAACTGCTGCCACGCTGCTTCATACCCAGCGTCTCACTCGTATAGACAGCCTTTACGCCTGGAATATCCAGTGCAGCAGAGGTATCAATATTGACGATGCGGGCATGTCCAAAGGGACTGAGTACCAGACGTGCATGCAGCAAACCGGGCGTAGTGATGTCACCCGCGTAGCGTGTCTGCCCCGTCAACTTATCGTAACCGTCCTGGCGGCGTGTGGATTTGCCTACCGTAGTGTGTTGTGTCATTTGGTCAACCGTTTGTGTCATAAACAAATTTGCTCCAACAAAAAAATGGTAAACGTTTTGTTCTGGTTCAGTGTAGCACATATTCTGGTTGCATGTCATTGTTGAGGGAAGACGCGCTAACTATGCAGATTTTGATCCAGATACGACTGTTCCAATTCCTCGCGAAATTGTCGCACAACGCTCACATCTCCATACCCGGCTTTTTCTAGTGATGTGAGAAGCGCGAATGCCCTGCTTTGGGCATG
>DATGJV010000046.1:0-4132 GCA_035295005.1 Ktedonobacteraceae bacterium
AGATTTAAAAACCAAAACTATGATACTTTTATGCGGCTGCAGCCGCATAAAAGTATCATAGTTTTGGTTTTTAAATCTCTTTACGCTACATCGGACTCCGTATCGGTATCCGTATCTGGTGCCTTGAAATGAATCTCCAGCGCCTTATTGACGAAGCGGGCGACGGTGGCTTCCTGTGTCGCGAGGACGGAGGGGAGGGTGATATCGCGTTTGAAATTGCCAATTTCGATAATCATCTCGTCGCCTTTTTTGGTCATTTGCACTTTGTCCATCTCGACATGGGGGAGCGGGAGACGGAGGATGTAGGTATCACCTTCGCGTTTGACCTCCTGAATTTGGCCGCGATAGAAGACCTGCGTGGGGTCAGTCGCTCCGAAAACGGTATCGGCCAGTCTGCCGAGGTCAGTAAGGCCAAGAATCTCGTGCGACAGGTAGGGAGCTTCCCAGATGGGCAAAGGCGCGAACGTCTGGTGAATCTGTTGGCGAAGTTTATCCTGGTTGCGGTACATCTCTTGCATGAAGGTATCGGCGTAGTTGCCGGGCGGGAGAACACGATTGCAGACAACGGCATCTATGGGATAGCCGAAGAGGGCGAGGTAGGTTTCGGCCCGCAGCGCCTCTTTGATCACCATGCGTTCGGGATTGACAACCGGGCGGTAGGAACTGATGTTGGGATCGCTCAGCACCTCGCGCAACGTTTTAACGCGCTCGCTCAGATTTTGCACGGCTTCGAGAATATCTGTCGAGGGCATAAAGGCTTTGATAAGTGGGCGAGCGAGGCTGAGCGGACCGTTTTGCAGACTCATAATGCGTCCCGCGTACCACTGGAAGGTGTCGGGCATGCTCAGCAAGCGCACAGTTTCGCCTGTGGGTGCGGCATCAATCACCACGACCTCGAAGTCGCCGTCGCGAGCATTGCGATAGATGTTGATGAGGCCAACGATCTCATCCATGCCGGGGATAAGAGCCAGCTCTTCTGACATCACCGAGTCGTAGCCGCGCTTGCGCAGCGCCTTGCTCATAGAGTCCTGCACCTTGCTCCAGCCGCGACGCATCTCATCCATCACGTTCACTTCTTGCGCCCACAGGTTGGTCATCAGTTCTTTCGGTTCCGAGGTGAGGGGAACATTCAAACAATCGGCGAGGCTGTGCGCCAGGTCGGTGCTGACGACAAGCGTGCGCTTGCCCATCATGGCGGAACGAACGGCGGTCGCGGCAGAGATGGTTGTTTTGCCCACGCCGCCTTTTCCGAGGTAAAGTATGATACGCATAATAGTCCTTGTTGTGTATGTATCTATCCAGGGTACCCGCAAGGGATACCCCTACTATAGTACATGTTTTCAGAATGCGCTAGTACGAGTATAGTAGGGGTATCCCTTGCGGGTACCCTGGACAATATCCCGTGTTGTGAGAACTTGTGCCAGACGGAGGTACGTGTGTTTTCTCAGTACTTCCACTTTCATGTATATCTACGTTACAGAAGCCCTTCTGGTTATATCTCTGGTAACGGCATAGCAATAGCGGTTGGATGAACACAATCAATCTGGCCCATCCAACCGCTATGACCACCTGGCCGGACACATTTTGTTAGCAGAGTTATCAATGGTTTCCTACGCTACCCGGTAGGATGCTGACATTTTCCTGATTGTCGTTACGCGGCTGAACTAAGCAACCAGCGTGCAGTACGCTCATCTGGAGCAGTGATAACGTGCTTTAGCAACATATCAAGACCAGCTACATCGTTAATCTGTACAACTTTCTCTTGCGCCAGTTCAGTGAGTTCAGGGAAACGGACTTTTACAGCACTTACCAGTGCTATTTGTAATCCTTCGGCTTTCCCTTCGGCCAGTCCTTCGGCTTTCCCTTCAGCCTTCCCTTCGGCCATACTTTCAGCACGCATTCTCTGTACTTTTGAGTTTTCTTCCCATAATGGATCGTACATTTTCAGTTCCTCCTGTATCCATTGCTTTTCGGGTAACGGCACAGTATCTGTGCGCTCCAATAACAACTCCATCCAGATAATTTGTTGCGCTAAAGTGACTTCGTCTTTGCGATAGAGTTCCGCTAACTCATCCACTGCTTGCTTGATGATGGCACGGTTTGCGCCTTTCATTGTTGGCAGCAACGGGTACATAGTTAGCACATGGTTGCGCACGTACTGTTCCGCTTCCATCGTAAACAATGGTAACGTCAAAAAATGAAACGTCGTAATGTCTCTAGTGTTAACACTTACCTCCAACGGCGATGTCGCCATTGTTGTCCGAAACGGATAGATCACCATTGAAATGACCGGAATATGATAATCATTATACAGGACTGCGTTATACGCATTCATACGTGATGCCATATATGTATCTGAACCCGACTCAAATTCAATATGGAATACGCAATTCATGCCATCATAGATGATTTTAAAGACTTTATCGGCGCGTATAGTTGGCCGAATAAGTTCAATTGTCAGCGTTTCCGTATAGATAGCGCCAGGGAGCAATATGGATAAAACAGACCCTGCAGCCTGCCGTAACCAGTCTTTTAATGTCGTGTCATACTGTTGAGGTGGTTGTGAATCCTCCGAGTCTTGCTTGCCTGATTTCGCCATACAAATTTCTCTCTCATTCAATAATATAAGCTATCATAGCATGTTTTGTAGGAAGAGAAAAGATGAACATCATAGTAGTAGCGCGGGTGTACAGACAAAAAATTCACGGCAACCGATGGTTGCCGTGAATTTTTTGTCTGTACACCCGCGCTACTATGCTTCCATTTTGCCGCTCAGAACGAGCAATTTAATAAATTCGAGATGGCGAATAATTTCTGTGCGGTCGCTCCCGCCGTTCTGGTACCATTGGCGGAGCCAGAGGAGGGATACGATCTCATCAGAAGTGAAGCCGCTCGCAACCAGGGCATCCATTTCGGTTGTCGCCGGCTCCGCGTTAGTAAGAGTCATAAGAGGTTCTTCAGAAAAATTGATTTGTGGATTCATTGTATTGTTCCTCCATTTGCTGGCATTTTCCTGTCAGTATTGTTCCGTTTATAGAAAAAATTTGGTTTGCTCGTCCGACAATTAAAGAAACTGCTTCACCTATAAAGACGTTCGACGTTACACTTTTTCAAATACCACTTTGCTTTCCTCTTCCTTCTCCCCTTACCATCCCCTCACATAATTATTCTTTCTTAGCAAAGTATAAACGGAAATCCATCTGACTGCCAGGTACCAGACAACACTTATCGTGTGAAATAGCTCACTGACCGGGTTCGTGCTATCAAGCCGTTTGCTTGATAGTGCTTCTATGTTGTATATACGTTTATTTGTCACCGCAGGTTCCATTTTGTTACAGCCAATTTTTGTCATAATATGGAATCAGGCGCAACGAAACAGTGAGCGTCTATTTTGCCATTTGCAGAATAGACGCTCACTGTTTCGTTGCAGTTCACAGTGAACAGTTCATCTACCCGTAGTATTCGATGAAGGTTTTGTCAGGGCCGTTAAAAGCATAGAACCCAACAGCCCAGAGATTCTTACTGCCTGGAACGGATGCCAGTCCTGGAAGGCCATTAGAATTTCCTGAGGAACCGCCAGTTACCACACTCCACTTACTCCCATTCCAATGCTCAATCAGAGGGCTGAAATTAGCATCCCCGGTACTATAATTTCCCACGGCCCAGACATTGTTGCTGGAGACAGCTGCTACTGCATCCAACACGTCGCCATTTGGCCCAGATCGTACATTGGCACCTGGCACTATTTTCCAGGCAGTGCCATTCCAATGCTCGATGAGGGACTTTGATTTCGTCTTATCTCCATCCCCTACGGCCCAGATATCACTGGTAGACACTACCGATAGGCCGTACAAAACGCTTGCGCCAGAGTCAGGGCTGGGTACAACAGTCCAGCTAGAGCCGTTCCAATGTTCGGTCAATGTCTTATGATTGTTCGTTCCAACGGCCCACACATCACTGGCAGAGACAACGGCAACGCCATTCAGTTGACCGGTACCAGTGCTGGATATCACATTCCAGCTAGAGCCGTTCCATTGCTCGATCAATGTCTGACCTCCCTGGTATCCAACAGCCCACACATCACTGGCAGAGACAACAGCGACACTGTTCAAGGAACTGGTGGTATTGAGAT
>DATGJV010000047.1:0-2823 GCA_035295005.1 Ktedonobacteraceae bacterium
GTTTCATGGCGCACTTCAAGGTAGCCGTCTTCCGCCAGCCGCTCAAGCTGGTAGTAGATAGTCGGCTTCTTGATATAATCCGCGAAGAGGCTATGGTGATTTTCAATAACTTCTCGAATTTGCTGCCCGTACATCGGTTTCTGCATAAGCAGACCGAGCAGCATCAATTGTTTATACATAGGATTTGTCCTGAACACTTAGGTCAACTCTGACTTAATTATAATATGTATTGTGAGTAATGTCAAGGGAGTATATTATGTTCCCGCTTATTCGATTAGACGTTTTCACCGCAGAGGCGGTATAATAGAACAGATATCAAGGTGGAGAGGCCATGAACGAGAAAATCCAATCAGTACTGAATTCGCTTCCGCATACGCCTGGCATTTACCTGATGAAGGATGCCGAGGGAACTATTTTGTATGTTGGGAAGGCTATATCACTGTATAATCGTGTGCGTTCTTACTTTCAGGAGTCAACCGATCTTAGCCCGAAGAACCGCAGTATGGTGGCAAAGATTGATGACATCGAATTTGTTGTGGTCAAGAACGAGGTCGAGGCGCTTGTGCTGGAAAGCAATTTCATCAAGCAGTATCGTCCCAAATATAACGTGCTGATGCGCGACGATAAGAGTTACCCGTATATTAAAGTGTCTCTCGCGGAGGATTTTCCCCGCGTGTATCGTGTGCGCAGCTTTCATCGCGACGGCAACCGCTACTTTGGGCCGTACACCAATTCAGGAGCCGTTGACTCGACGCTCGACCTGCTGAATAAACTGTTCGCGTTCCGCACCTGTCGCTATGATGCCAGCGCGTGGGCTCCGCCCCGCGAAAATAACACTGACAGTAGCAGCAACGGTGACAATTTCAAACAGAAGCTTTTGCCTCGGCCTTGCACGCAATACTATATTCATCGTTGTATCGCGCCCTGCGTTGCCTATGCGACTCGTGAGGAATACGATGCCGTCATTCAGCAAGTGATACTGTTCCTGGAGGGCAAGCATGATGAAGTGGCAAAGGCGCTGCAGGAAAAGATGCAAGAGGCGGCAGAGAATCTGAATTTCGAGGAGGCGGCCCGTATACGTGACCGCATTCAGGCAGTCGAGCGCGTGCTGGAAAAACAGCGCATTATTCATACGGAGGGGCAGGACGATCAGGATGTCGTCGCGCTTGCCAGCAGTGACGACGAGACCTGTGCGATGGTTTTCTTCTTCCGTAATGGGAAACTGATCGGGCGCGAATTTTTCATTCTGCAAGGCACCCGCGAGAGCAGTCCTGGCGAGGTGATGACCTCATTTCTCCAGCAGTTCTACGAAAGTTCGCCGCACATTCCGCCGGAAATTGTTGTTGAGGCGGAACCAGACGACCGCAGTGTCATTCAGACATGGTTACGTGAGAAACGAGGGAGTGCTGTAACCATCACTATGCCCCGGCGCGGCGAAAAAGTACGGCTTATTGAGATGGTCAGGCAGAACGCGAAAGAGGTACTGGAGCAGCAGCGTATTAAATGGCTGACCGACAGCCAGAAAACGCAGATGGCGCTGGAGGAGCTACAGGCCGCGCTCAACCTTGCCGCACCGCCTTATCGCATCGAATGTTACGATATCTCCAACACGCAAGGCACCAATTCCGTTGGCGCGATGGTCGTCTTTGAAGCGGGTAGACCGAAGAACAGCGAATATCGCCGTTTCAAAATCAAAACGGTTGAGGGGCCAAACGATTTTGCCAGCCATCAGGAAGTGTTGCGCAGGCGTTTCCGCCACGTTGCTCGCAAGCAGCAAGGTGAGCCAGATACAATCATTGAGGAACAGACAGGCAATGCGGAAATCACCGATATCGAGGAGAGCGCAGATACCACTGATACCATTGAAATCATGGATACGACGGAAGTCATAAATGCGGCAAATGGGACCGGACAGGGGCCGCAGCTTGACCATGATTGGGCCATGCCCGACCTGATTATTATTGATGGAGGCAAGGGGCAACTGAGCGCGGCGATGGAAGTGTTGCAAGAATTGCATATTGACGTTCCTACCGTTGGTCTGGCAAAAGAGAACGAAGAGATTTTTACTCCAGGCTCGCCTGACCCCATCATTTTGCCACGAACCTCGCAGAGCCTGTATATGGTGCAGCGTATTCGTGATGAGGCACACCGCTTCGGTATCACCTATCACCGTAAGTTGCGCTCAAACCGCACGTTCAAATCTGTGCTGGACGAGATACCTGGTATTGGCCCCAGGCGCAAACAAGCCCTGATGAAACACTTTGGCTCGGTTAAGGCTATCAGCGCCGCCAGTATAGATGATCTCGCCGCCCTCGACGGCATGACCCGTGACGCTGCCGAGAAAGTTAAAGAGTACATTGGACGCATGGGATAAGCTGACAGGGCAGCAATAACCACGCAATTAAGAAGCGTGGAATATTTGGCATGCATAATAGTGTTGTAGTAATTGAAATGCCCTACCCCTATTTAGCAGCCCGCACCGAAATTGACAACTTGAAAAAGGTGCGTTACTATATATGATGCAGGTAGGGGTAAAGCCTACCGAAATCTATATGCAGTGATGTGTGTAGAAAGACAATTGAGGGTCAAAACTGTATGCCAACTTACGAATACCTGTGCCAGGCGTGTAGCCACCGTTTTGAGCAGTGGCAACATATGACTGACGATGCTTTAACCATTTGCCCGGAATGTGGCGGCCATATCCGCAGAGTGTTTTTCCCCGCCGGAATTGTTTTTAAAGGCCACGGATTTTATAAAACAGATCATGGTTCCTCAACGGTAGCAGAGTCGAACGGCAATGGGCATAATGAACACAATGGGCAG
>DATGJV010000048.1:0-4966 GCA_035295005.1 Ktedonobacteraceae bacterium
CCACAAAACACAAAAAGGACAGGCGGCGATTGCCATCTGTCCTTTTTGTGTTTTGTGGCTATGTCTCCTACTCGTACCAGCTATGCGGATACGCTTCATCATCAATAGACCGGGCTATTGTGGTGTATTTGAGGGGGTAGAAGGTGTCTATCATCACGGCTAGCTCTTCAGTGCGGTCGGCTCCGAGGCTTTTTTCGACGGCACCGGGATGGGGGCCGTGGGGGATGCCACGGGGGTGCAGCGAGATGGACGAACGCTCGATGCCTTTGCGGCTGCCGAAGTTGCCGTTGACGTAGTAAAGCATCTCGTCGCTGTCAATGTTGCTGTGATTGTAGGGAACGGGTATCGAGAGCGGATGATAGTCGAGCTTGCGCGGGACGAACGAGCAGATGACGAAGTTGGGACCCTCGAAGTTCTGGTGAACGGGGGGAGGCTGGTGAACACGACCGGTGATTGGCTCGAAATCGGCGATATTGAAAATCCAGGGGTACTCGCAGCCGTCCCAACCGACGGTGTTGATGGGGTGGAAGTCGTACCAGTAGCTGGAAATGACGGGGCCAACTTTGACGCGCACCTCAAATTCGCCGCGCTCGGTATGTGTGACCAGTTCTTCGGGTCGGCGGATGTCGCGCTCGCAGAAGGGCGAGTGTTCCAGCAGTTGCCCGTACTTGCTGAGATAGCGACGCGGCGGCTCAATCGCACCTCGCGCCTCGACCGTCAGCAGGCGGGTATTGGGGCTGTCGGCGGGAATGTCGAAGCGGAAAGTGGTGCCGCGTGGAATGATGATATAGTCTCCTTCGTGATAGGGCAAGAGGCCAAAATTCGATTCCAGCGTGCCATGCCCGTCATGGACGAAGTAGACGAGGTCGGAGTCGCCATCGCGGTAGAAGTAGTCCATCGGCTGATCGGGCAAGGAAATGCCGATGATGATATCCTTGTTGAACATTAACGGCTGCGTACCCAGCACGGCATCGCCGCCGCGAGCAAGATTGGCGGTCTTCAGGTGGTGATGGCGCTGTACCTGTGGGTCCCATTCTTCGCAGAGGGCGCGTACATTCGAGAACTTTTCGACTTTTTTCACCCGCGTGGGTGGGTAGGTGTAATAGATGTTGGAATAGTTGCCGGAAAAGCCCTCGGTACCAAAGAGTTCTTCGGAGTAGAGGGAGCCGTCCGGCTTACGAAATTGTGTATGTCGTTTTGGGGGTATCTGCCCCAGACGGTGATAGCTCGGCATGGTTTTGTTGCTCCTACGGTGACGCGAGGGCGCGATAAATCGGGCCCCTACATGGGACGCGACAGTGCTACGCTCGTCGCGGTGGGTGCGCTAAAGCGGACCCCTACAGGGATTGTTACACGATACGGTTACGCAATACGCCAATACCTTCAATTTCTAATTCGATGACGTCGCCGCGCTGGAACCAGGGATGGACCTCTGTGCCTATCTCCAGCAGACAGCCTGTTCCTACGGTGCCTGAGCCGATGACATCGCCGACGCGGAGGCGGGCGTTGCGCGAGGCGTAGGCGATCATCTGCGGGAAGCTGTAGTAGATGTCTTTGAAGTTGCCGCGAGAGATTTCTTTGCCGTTGACACGCGCCAGCATGGTCATATCGTAGCGAACATTGGCCGGGTCTGCTTCACCAGGAGTTGCCAACCCTGAAGAGCTATGAATGCGGCGCGATTCCAGTTCGTCGGGCGTGACAATCCAGGGACCAAGTGAGGTGGCGAAGTCTTTGCCTTTGCCCGGCCCCAGGTTGAGCTTCATATCCTTGCGCTGGAAGTCGCGGGCGCTCCAATCGTTCATGATGGTGTAGCCCGCAATATAGCTGGCGGCCTCCTCGACTGGTATGTCTTTGCCTTCGCGACCAATGACACAGGCAATTTCTAGCTCAATGTCCAGCTCGTTACTGCCAACAGGATAGGGAATTTCCTGATCGTGGCCGTAGATTTCGCTGTTATTGGTGAAGTAGAAGGTGGGAATCTCGTACCATTCAGGAATCATGCCCACGCCGCGTTTGGCACGAGCGGCTTTGACGTGCTGCTCAAAGGCGTAAAAGTCACGCACTGATGGCGGCTCAGGAATGGGCGAGAGGAGTACCAGTTCGTGCAGGGTATGTTCATCAACATATTCTGCGTACACCGGCCTCATCAAACCAAGTGGTGCCTCCGGCATCATTGGCACAACAGGTATTTCATTCGCCTGTTGTTTTTTGCTCGCGTTATCCAACTGTCGCTGTGCCTTTATAAGGCCCTCAGGGTCGCGCAACATTTCGAGTACAGTTGGATAATCGAGCAGAAAAACACTCTCATCGCGAACAGCGCCTGCCCGCGTCTGACGGTCGGGCATCCTGAATGTGGCGAGTTTCATGTTACAAATTCCCCCGCAATTCTTGCTCTCGCTCCAATGCCTCGAAGAGGGCTTTGAAGTTACCTTCACCAAAGCCGCGTGCGCCCTTGCGTTGAATTACCTCGAAGAAAACGGTGGGACGATTCACCACCGGCCGCGAGAAGATTTGCAGCAGGTAGCCATCTTCGTCATGGTCAATCAGAATGCCCAGGTCTGCCAGCTGTTCGAGATTTTCCGCGATAGGGCCGACGCGGTCCAGGACGGTCTCGTAGTAACTGTGGGGCGTTTTCAAGAATTCAGCGCCGCGCTCTTGCAGTTCGCGTACCGAGGCAATAATATCGTCGGTGATGAGGGCGATATGCTGTGCGCCGGGGCCGCGATAGAAATCCAGGTATTCTTCGATCTGTGATTTCTTGCGTCCGGGCGCGGGTTCGTTGATGGGAAGTTTGATACGCCCACTACCGTTCTGCATAACTTTGGACATGAGGGCGGAATACTCTGTGCTGATGGCGCGGTCATCGAAGTGAATCATCTGCGTGAAACCCATCACGCGCTCATAAAAGGCGACCCACTCGTTCATCTTACCCAGTTCGACATTACCGACAACGTGGTCAATGCCAGCCAGGCCGGCGGGTCTCGCTCGCCGCGGCACACTTGTAGGGAGCGGGCGGAAGCCGGGGAGGAACGCGCCTTTATAGTCCTGGCGCTCGACAAACGTATGAATGGTGTCGCCGTAGGTGGCAATTGAGGCCAGTTTCACCAGACCGTAATCATCTTTACGCACCGTTGGCTCCATGACGCTTTGCGCTCCCCGGATGGTTGCCTCGCGATAGGCACGCCCGGCATCTTCTACACGGAAGGCAATATCTTTGATGCCGTCGCCATGCAGTTTGACATGCTCAGCAATCTCGCCCTCCGGGCCAAGCGGTGAGGTAACCACGAAACGCACATTGCCTTGCTCCAGTACGTAGCTGGTGCGGTCACGCACGCCTGTCTCCAGGCCAGCGTAGGCAATGGGAGTAAAACCCCAGCCATTACTTAAATAGTAGGCCGTGTGTTTGGCGTTTCCTACATAAAACTCGGTGTAATCAAAATTCTGAATTGGCATGAAATCCTGCTCAGGCACAGCTTGCACTCCTTCGATTAACGTGCATCCAACCCGTGGATTGGGAACAATTGGGACAACATTCAAAAAGCAAATAGAGGAGTTGGGGAATAGCTGGCAATTCAAACGAGGCACGTGGAGATATGAAGTAAGGACACCTGGATTCATACGAGACCTGCTCAACCAGTAGTGACCTTCGCTTTCTCCTCCAGTGCTGGCAAGCATTCCGAAACTCCTTTGTTTCGACTCGTTGCAACAGAGCGAGAAAAATTCGTTACATTTCACCTTTATTATACGAGACAAAAAGGAGCCATCGCAAGTAAGCTTGTATGGTACTTCTTACCTGTTGTATTGAGATATACAGATATGGCACGCTATAATAGGCCCGTGTGGGAAGCTTGTGCCTGGCACGAGCCGATCATGTATTTGCAACACACATAGAAAAGAAGTAAAAGAGGGTCAAAAGTTAGATGGAAGTTAAAGGTAGTCGTAAGATCGCAGCGCCCCAACCACAGGTATTTCAAGCTTTATTAAATCCAGAAGTTCTTAAAAACAGCATTCCTGGCTGTGAAACAGCCGAAATCGTTGATTTTCCCGATGGGCAACAACTAAAACTGGTTGTTTCGTCCCCTATCCCTGGCTTCAAGGGGCCATATAACATATTTATGCGTACCCGTGAGGTGATGCCGCCTTCGCATGTCGTGCTGATTGCTGAACCAAAAAGCTCCGTTGGCGAAGTCACCGCGTCCTGTGCCATTGATCTTGTCACAGAAAGCGGTACGACCGTTTTGAACTATAACGCTGACGCAACTTTGAGCGGCAAAGTTTCCCATATTCCCGATATCGCGCTGAAACCGGCGATTAAAAGTGCGCTCGACCAGTTTTTCAAAAATTTCGAGAAACAAGTCGTTATGATTACAGCGTAGTTTTTATGTAAAACGAGAATAGGGGGCAGTAGTGGCGCTCCTGCCCCCTATTCTCGTTTTACATAAAAATTGTACGCATATAGTTCCAGAAGTGGTCAGCAGCACTCGGCTGGCCGCGATAGCCGATATAGCCATCGGGGCGCACGAGGTAAAGGCTCTCGGCTCCAGCGCCATAGCGGCGGTGCATTGCCTTCTCCTTATCCAGTAATACTGGTACGTCAGCTTGCATTTCTCCTGAAACGTATTTATCTCCAACCACGAGGTACACTTGCACCAAATCGCCATAGCGTTCATTGACGAGATTCGCCAGCTTGTTCAACTGCTGTAAGGAGGCAGGTGAGGATTTTTCACCGGCTAACAGGAGTAGCGTATGTTTTGTGCTGCGCAATACCTCAAACAGGCGCGTTGATGTGCCATCTGTACGAAAGAGTGGTTGCACTTCAGGTGCGCGGTCGCCCGGTTTCAGTCCATTGTGTGAAAGCACCTGTGAAGGGATGCTGCTATGTCCGGCAACGATGGGACTGTTACGGTAGTGAATAGTAAGTTCGGAAATCTGCTCGACGAAACGGTGTTGAACAACTTCTATCTGG
>DATGJV010000049.1:0-4973 GCA_035295005.1 Ktedonobacteraceae bacterium
GATTGCCACTGGCGACCAATCCAAGCGGCAAACTGGCGGTGGTCGGGATGGGGTAAAAGACAAAACGTTTTGCCGTCACATCAAGATGTGCTATCACGTTTTGCGCTGACACAGTTATCCATACTTCCCCTGTTTTGTCAATAAACAACCCGTAGAGGCCACCCGCTTGATTGCCCGTAGAGGGAGTGTAGTACGGCGTGAAGATGCCGGTAACAGGGTTGAGACTGAGTAAGAGACCATCGCCAAAACTGGTAGCCCAGATGCTACCATGTGCATCGCTGGCAATCTCCATCAGTTGATTGGTTGGTATCTGCGGTATAAACGTGCGTATTTTGCCAGTACCTGGGTCGAAGCAGATAATATGATCGTTCGTTGCCTCTGTAACCCAGACTCTGCCCTGTGGATCAATCGTGATTCCATAGGGGTCCAACGTTTGTGTCGTCTTTTGAGCATCTAGCGGTATTTGCTGAATCAGGCCAGTGTGGGGATCGAGTTGTCCAATTGAGTCGGCATTTAGCTCAGTAAACCAGATGTTTCCGTGAGCATCAATGGCGAGATCGTTGGGTGCGCTCGGCAAAGTCATCGTTTTGCCAGCATGATTTGGGTCCGGCACTGTGAGCGTGGGAAGTGGATAGATATGGTACTGTCCAGTGGCGGGAAAATACTGCCCGATATAGTTAGCATACTGTTCCGCGAACCAGACCGTATCATCGGAAGCCATCTCAATTCCCATAATGCCGAATTTTCCATGTGGAGGAACCATCTGTTTGAACGTGTGTGTTCGTGGATCAAAGACTGCAAGAAAGTTATTGTTCATTTCGCCGAACCAGATACGCCCCTCGCGGTCAATCGCCGGTCGCATCATGCCACTATCCGCTTGCGGCAGAGGATACTCCTGAAAACTTCCTATAGCCGTCGTTGCTAGTAATGGGGTAGGCTGTATTATTGCTGGCGATGTATTTGTTGTGCTGCTATTCGTTGTTGTAGAGGGTGCAGCACTGCATGATATAGTAAAGAGTATAAGGCAGATTAAACATGGCAGCGGCAGTAAACGTTTCATCGTATTTTTCCTTGAACACTTTCACTCAGCGTTATGCGAAACCCTACTGTATCTAATCGCTTAACGCGAAAAAAGTGGCACCCTTTTTGATACCACTTTCCATCATGCCACGTTACCCTGTTCTTCAGTAAGAAACCGTGTTACCGGACATAAATGCCGCGAATCCCATCGTCAACCAGATGCGACAGGTGGGCAGTCACAAGCGTGTTTTGCCAGTTGTGTGATTCTGCACCGGGCAAGTCGTCCAGTTCGACCCGGAGATAGTTATCGGTCAAACCTTCCCACCTGCCGTGTTTAGGTTCTTCAATTAGTACCTGTGTGGTCTCGCCTAAGAATTGCATGCGGAAGTGGCGGCTATGTTCTTCATTTAACGCGAGCAAGCGTGCGCTACGTGCTTTTTTGACCTCTTCTTTGATGTGTCCCTTCATCCGCGCTGCCGCCGTACCCTGGCGTGCTGAGAAGCGGAACACATGTGTCTTAGCAAAATGCAGTTCCTCTGCAAGTGCATAGGTGCGTTCAAAATCTGCGTCTGTCTCGCCGGGGAAACCAGTAATGATATCGGCGCTGATGGCGATACCGGGAACAATTCTCTTTGCCTCAGTAACGATCGTATGGTACCGCGTGCTATTGTAGCGTCTTGCCATACGTCGCAGTATCGCATCAGAGCCACTCTGCATGGGCAGGTGGAGATGGCGGCACATCCGTGGGTTTTCCCATAGCTCCAGCCATTCCAGGCGAAAATCTTCCGGTTCCAGTGAGGAGACACGAATACGCGCTATCTCTGTCTCATGTAACAACGCCGTAATGAGATCGCCGAGATTGCGTTGCTCGTCGCCATCCGGGTGATAATCGCCGAGATGAATTCCGGTGAGTACAATTTCCTGAAAACCCGCTCGTACTTTGCGCTGCACATGCTCTACTACCGAGGCAATGCTGCGGCTGCGCGAACCGCCGCGTACATAGGGAACAATACAATATGTACAGCGATTATCGCAGCCATCCTGCACTTTCATTTGTACGCGGGTGCGCGAAAGCAGTCTCGGCGGTGTGTCAATGGTAGGTATACTCTGCATAACCAGTGAAGAAGTGCGCGAGAGATTATCAGGTTGCGGTTCCTCTTCCGTGAGGTCAATCGAGTCAACCGGTAATGGCTGGTCACTGCCGATATGTTGTATATCAAGCGGCAATACCGGAAGTATTCGGCCCTGTGGCAATAGTAAGGGGATATCACTCATTTCCGTATAGTGTACTTTGTTTGTATCCCATTGCTCTTTGATTGCTGTGACTAACGAATCTTTGCCACTATTGCCTACTACCAGATCAACGCCGGGGAGCGCAGCCACTGCCTTCGGATTCGCCTCCGCGTAGCAGCCAGTCACGACCAGCAGCGCATCGGGATGTCGCCGCCGGGCCTGGCTAATGAGCGAGCGCGAACTGCGGTCACCCATATGAGTGACTGTGCAGGTATTAACGATATAGACATCGGCGATATCGTTAAAGTCGCGCTGCGCAAAACCTGCCGAGGTCATCTGTTCGCTAATTGCCTCGCTATCGGCCTGATTTACTTTGCAGCCCAGTGTGGCAACTGCAAACGTTGTTTCTTCTTTTGGATAATCATGCATAACATTTTACAATTTTCTGCTGTTTCGTAGACACAACCTCACAGGATTACACGCCTGATTATAGCGTATGCAAGCAATGAGTACGAGAGAGGAATTTCACAGCTGAACGGTTCCCTGTATTCAACCCCCTGTTGCAGCCTCGGCCTGTGTTTTCTGCCCACTTTCTATTTCTACGGAGGTGGTTACACTATCACAGGTACTTTCTTGTACCGGAGTCGTATCTGCATGAGCAACAGGTACCAGGATAGCGTTTTGCTGTGGGTAGGTTAGATACGCAGGATTCGCCGGACTCGTTGTCACTGCTGGAATCTGCGCGTATTGTGTGGCCGCTGTGTATACCGGAGTTTCAAGCAGGGCCTTCTGGATCATGGGCAGTACAAACAGAACATTGGCGAGGCCAAACAGTGTACCGGTGAGGACGCGCAACTCCCAGGAGCTTTCGCGCCAACCGAACATCTGAGTGACGCCATCCCATGCCATTGGCAAAATCAAGATAGCCCATACCCACCAGGGGATGCCGGGCAACCGTTTTTTGCTCAAAGTAAAGACAAGGCTGCCAATGAACATGGAAGCGTAAATGGACAGGTTGCGTGCGCACAGGCCCAGTTGGTGTCCGAATATATAGAACGAGTGCGCCGGAATTTGCGCACAGATGTAGTGCATCGAGTAGAAAAGCGGTTTAGAGATTGAATCAAGCCCTAAGTAGGAGAGGATGGGTACTGCGACAGCGGCAGCTACCACCAATCCAAGAATCGTTGTCAGGATGTGCGGCCAGTAATTGAACAGAAACTGACCAAATGCATTCATGCCATGCTCAAGCCTATGCTTGAACTTGAGCAAGAAATGAGGGTTGCTCTGTTGTGCCTGTCCGATATGTTGGATTGCCATGTATTTTTTCCCTCATGTTTTGTGTGTGAGATGAAAACTTTCAGGGTAGTTGAAAAGCTTTCGCTATATCCCGAAACTCGATACGCCCTTCTAACAGGGTACTGGTAGTATTGTTTGTGTTATGATTATCAACGATAATCACTGGTATACGATAACGATATTGCTCAAATATCTCAGGATTGCTCCGAATATCAATTTCCGCCAGTTCGTAGTCCACTTCTGCCGCGATGTCGTCGAGCATATCTCGCGCCTCTTCGCACAAATGGCAGCCTGCTTTTGTATAAAATGTGACCTGTGGCAACTCTGGTTTTTTCTGTCTACTCACACATTTTGCTCCACGCATACAACTTTCCTCTATCATACCATATCGTGGTTGCTTGTAACAGTGCCGAAAGTTCAAGTATTCTCACAGATGGTGTTCGTTTGCCCATAAGCAGGTATTATTACCGTTCATCTTTGTCTCATTGCTTTGTATAATTTGAAAGGTGATGTCCTTCCACATTGCTAAGAATTGTGTGTCAGGAGAGGGGAACATGACACGGCAACATTCGTATCTGGGGATTGTTATGTGTTTTTGCGTTTGCATGATTGTTTCTTGTGGTTCTTCGATAGCAGGTACCGCTGAGTTAGTGTCTACACCAACTGCGACAGGACAAACTGCACTCACGTCCGCAGACCGCACGGCTCCTATTACCCCAACGCCGGTCTCTCAGGTATCGCCAACCGCCATAGCGAGCCTTCCAATTACATATGATACTGATGATTGGCCTACCTTTCTACTGGGTGACGGCAGAAGTGGTTATAATAGTGCTGAGACCCATATTACTGCTCAAACCGCGTCTGGTCTTGCATCGTACTGGTCGTATCATGCTAATGGCGGTATTACTGCACAACCAGTTGTAGCGAAGGGTGTTATCTACTGGGGGTCATGGGATGGGTATGAGCATGCTACAACTGCTGGCGGGAAACAACTCTGGTCAACGTATCTGGGCGTCACAAGAGATGTAGATTGCGGCTACAATGTTCTGGGTGTTGCAAGTACCGCAACTGTTGCTGAAGTGACAATCGGCAATAGCTCAATGTCAGCCGTATTTGTTGCCGGTGGCAATGGCTATTTTTATGCGCTCAATGCGCTCAATGGGAAAATTATCTGGAGTATCATGCTTGGCGAAATGCCGGAATACTTCATCTGGAGTTCGCCGCTTGTCTATCATGGGAGTATCTATGAAGGGGTAGCCTCGCTTGGCGATTGCCCCAATGCTCATGGACAACTTGTGCAGATGAATGCCAGTAATGGGCAGGTAGAGAACGTCTTTAATGTTGTGCCAGATGATTGTACAGGCGGTAGCATCTGGAGTTCGCCCACTATTAATACTCACACTGGCGAATTGTATATTACAACC
>DATGJV010000050.1:0-3559 GCA_035295005.1 Ktedonobacteraceae bacterium
TCTTTCCAGCGAGCAATTGGGTCGGGGTCGTTGAGAAAACACACATCGAAGACAAACGCTTCAAATTCTGTAAGAGACATGCCCGCGTCCTGTGCATAGCCATTTGTCGGGTACAGCGTGCCTGACCAACGGAATTTTCCAGCACTCTCGCGCTCACGCAACTGCTTTGAGAACGCATAGCCAGCAGAACGGCGTTGCGCAATTCTAGCCGGGTCAATTCCATTCAATGACCTGGGATTGCTCGATGCGCTTATGTTCAGGTGTGCATCCGCCCGTTCCAGAGTAGCTATCGTTGCAGGCGATACCTTTGTCAGTTGCGATTCATTGCCCTCGCGCAAAAGAATTTCGCCCAGACTTTCCAGGTCAAGCAATACAACAGGATAAGCTCCTACGTGCAACACTTCACTATATACAGCCTCAATTAATGGGCTTGCTAAAGGGGTAGACGAAATGGCAATGGTCTCCCCCTCTTTAAGATATAAAGAATAATGCACAAGGGTGTGCGCCCAACGCTCTATACGAATATCACGCATGATCGGTAGTGTCTTTCTAGTTTAGCGGCGTTCTGCGCCTCGTGCTGATAGAGTGATGGGCGTTTGAAACAAGGTGTTTCAAACGCCCATCACTCTATCAGCACGAGGCGCAGAACGCCGAACAGCAAGCTTACAAAAGAATGTCGGCTATTATGCTCGCTCTGCTGCCTTCGCAATGGCGCGGCGGGCCATAACTTCGGTCATTTTCGCACGGTACGCTTTTGAACCGTGGATATCCTCCACTAATTCAAGACCTTCGGCGGCATGACTGGCTGCCTCCGCAACGACATCCTCGGTGAGCTTCTTGCCAACCAGAGCAGCTTCTACCGCGCTTGCTCGTGTTGCCTTCAAAGATGCACCGGTAATCACGACGCTGGCGGATGTGCAAGTACCATCGCCATCAAGCGAGACAACCGCCGCACAACCAGCTACCGCATAGTGCGAAGCTTTGTTAGCGAGTTTCGAGTAGGCACTGCCCGTGCGGGCCGGTGGAAGAGCGAAACGAAGCTCGGTGACGATTTCATCTGGCTGAAGTGCAGTCTCGAACATCCCTACAAAGAAATCGTCGGCTTTTACTGTGCGCACACCGTTGGCGCTCTGCACCAGGATATCCGCTTTGAGCGCCAGGACAATGCCCGGCATATCGGCGGCGGGGTCAGAGTGAGCAACGCTACCACCGATGGTACCACGGTTGCGTACCTGTGGATCGCCAATCAGAGATGTTCCCTCCGGCAACAATGCGAAACGGCTCCGGAGCAGACTGGAGTTCTCGATCGTGTGGTAGGTCGTCATGGCACCGACAGCGACCGCCCCGTTCTCTTCACGAATGTAGGAGAGGCCGCTAATCTTGCCGAGATCAATGAGGTGGCCGGGCTGTGCCAGGCGCAACTTCATTGTGGGAATCAGGCTATGTCCACCTGCCAACAACTTGGCTTCGTCACCATATTGCTGCAAAAGCGCGATAGCCTCATCCACCGACTTCGCTGGATGGTAATCAAATGCTGCTGGAACAGACATATGTATTCTCCTTTTTAGGAGGGTGCCATAAATGGAACCCCTACATTGGGTGCCATAAATGGAACCCCTACTGGTGGATAATGTTGTAAATCTTCTCACGCTTGAACGGCATATCAACGTGTGCCACATTCAGCGCATCGGCGACGGCAGCCGCGACCGCCGGAGTGGACCCGATCGTGCCGGCCTCACCAACGCCCTTCACGCCAAGCGGGTTAACTGTCGTCAACGTCACTGTATGATCCAGCTCGAACTCTGGGAATTCAGGAGCGATTGGCATGGCGTAGTCCATAAAGGTGCCGGTGAGAAGCTGACCATCTTCGCTATACTCGACTCCCTCCCACATCGCCTGTCCAACGCCCTGCGCGATACCGCCATGAACCTGCCCCTGTACGAGCAGGGGGTTGATCTGGCGACCGCAGTCGTCAACGGCAACGAAGCGAGTCAGTTCTACATCGCCGGTCGCTTTATCTACCTCAACAACGGCGATATGCGTACCAAACGGGAAGACACAGGCTTCTGGCTCAAAGAAGACTGTTGTCTCGAGACCAGGCTCAATGCCAGGGGCCAGCGTATTGGAGAGGTTCGCAGTCGCCGCTACATCAGCAAAGGCCACGGCTTTCTGTGGCGAACCAGCAACGGAGAACTTGCCATCCTCAAGAGTGACATCAGATGGGCTCGCTTCCAACATATGTGAGGCGATGAGTTTCATCTTCTCTTTCAGACGTTGTGTAGCATTAAACACAGCCGAGCCACCGACAGCAAGTGTGCGGCTCCCATAGGTACCACGTCCCTCTGGTGTGGAGTCGGTATCGCCATGCATAATCATAACATTCTCTACTGGAATGCTGAACTCATCGGCGACAATCTGTGCGAATGATGTTTCTTCACCCTGTCCATGTGGGGACGAGCCGGTATAGACCATGACAGTGCCGCTCTGTTCAACACGGATACGCGCACTTTCATAGAGGCCAACAGGGGCGCTGCCTTTGGGGCCAAAGCCGCAAATCTCGATGTAGGAGGAGATGCCGATGCCCATCAACTTGCCCTCAGCACGCTTTCGCGCCTGCTCGGCACGCAAATTCTGGTAGTCAACCAGTTCCATTGCTTTTTCCAGGGCGATGATGTAATTCCCTGTATCGTAGACAGCACCGGCAGCCGATTTGTATGGGAACTGATCTTGCTTAATGAAGTTGATTTTGCGGATCTCAGCCGGGTCCATTTTCAGTTCATGGGCTACCAGATCAATGGCACGCTCGGCAACGTAGGTGGCCTCCGGGCGTCCAGCCCCACGATAAGCATCGGTCGGAGCTTTATTGGTAAAAACAGTATCGAAGCTCAGATGTATTGCTGGAATATCATAGGCTCCGCAGGAAACCGGGAAGCCAAAGGCTATCATAATCACATTGGTAAAAATCTGTGAATATGAGCCGAGATCAGATATTCCATGTACCTTCAGGCCGGTAATCTTGCCCTCTTTCGTAGCCGCGACCTCAACATAATCAATCTGGTCGCGTCCATGAATGGTAGCGGCAAGATTTTCGCTGCGCTCCTCGATCCATTTGACAGCATGTCCAGTTTTCATAGAAGCAAAGGCGGCAACAAGCTCTTCGGGGTAGATATTGAGTTTACACCCAAAACCACCACCAACTTCCGGCACGATCACACGAACCTGGTGCTGTGGGAGGCCCACAGTCGCCGCGAGAATATTGCGCAGCAAGTGCGGAATCTGCGAAGAACTCCAGACCGTTAATGTTTTACCGGCCTTACGGTACTCCGCGACAACGCCGCGGGTCTCCATCGGTGCCGGGGCGAGTCGCTGGTTGACAAGGCGCGTTTTTACGACAACGCCGCCATTGGCTTGCGTGTCCGCGAAAACTTTGTCAATGTCATCGGTGGGAGGATGGCTACTAAGCGCGACATTTGTGTCAAATTCCTCATAAAGGCGGGGTGCATCAGGCTGCATGGCCTTTTCGACATCAACTACCGCCGGTAGTGGCTCATAATCCACT
>DATGJV010000051.1:0-6906 GCA_035295005.1 Ktedonobacteraceae bacterium
CTAGCTGATTCATAAAAGTATAGATGACCTTCAATTGTAAACGGTGTGTCCGCTCCTAGCGCGAGACAAGACATTACTATCAGTGTGTCCAATCAATAACTTTCACTGCAACTCTAAAAAGAGGCCATTTTTGTAGTAACAGCGTGACGTGCGTGCTATACGTGCGTCGCGCTTTCGTTTGTGCCTCCCAAGCAATATGATTTTGCTTTCTCTCTGTTCAGATTAAGATCTGGCTGTCTTGAAAGGCTTAGTATCAACTTATGAACCGAAGTCGCACCTTAGTTTTTCTCCGTCGGACATATAGTACACTGTACAGTACACACAGCTTCTTATATTTTCATTTTGAGAAAAAGTTGTCATAGCCGGAAATTAGACTTATCCACATTTAGAACATTTGTCCACATAGTTATCCACATATTGCTGAGCTATAGGATAACTTTCATAGCACATTCTGGTGATTTCTTGCCTTATCTGAGCAATATGTTATAGTCGCTTGTTTTTTTATCGGCGGTTTTTTCAGCATGGCGGGTGTTGCCAGGACCGGGCGACTGCCGCGCCCTTCACGAATGTAAGGGAGAGGAGAGAAAAACGTTGCCCGGTGCAGCATCGCACCGGGCAACGTTTTTCTCTCCTATTCCTTATCTTTTACTGCAACACATCGCGTTTGATAAACAGGTAGACCGAGACACCGCCGAGAATCAAGGCCCAGATGAGGGGGACGAGGAACGATTGGCCGGTGCTGACCGTCTCACATGCTTTCGCGGTAGTGTTACAGGCGATCACACCATCCAGGCGGTCGAGGCCGCTTGCCAGGAATTTGGGCAGAGTGTTGGCGTAGAAGGCGTTCAGGTTTGTCGTGAAGAGCAGGTTGTTGACGAAGTCGCTCAACGGTACGACGTGCAGCGATTTGCCGATGACGGGAATAATCTGCGCGGCAATATCTTCGCCAATCAGGTAGCCAAAGGCGGCGGCGATACCGAAAGCGGCAGAACGCGAAATGATGCTGACAGTGGCACCAAGCAGCAAGCACAGGACAAAATTCTCGAAAGTGCCGAAACAGACGCCCGCTAATGCCAGAAAGGTGGGACCGTTCAAATTGAGCAGGGTAGGCGCGTGACCGTGTGCGTTGGGCAGGAGGTCAAGGAAGTTGACCAGCACCGCGCTCATGACTAATTCCGCCAGCACCATGGCGGCGCACACAGCTATCAACGCGAGAAACTTCGCTCCCAGATACGACGCCCGGTTGACGCCGCGGCTGAGAACGAGGCGAATCGCGCCGCTACTAAACTCACCACCGAAGGCGAGACCCCCGAGGGCTGCCGCGATAAACTCTCCGCCGCGCCGTCCCAGCGTCATAGGCTGCCCAATACCATCAGTCAATGCGTTCGCACCGCCCAGTAAATGACCAGCAGTAAAACCATCCGATGTTTTAGATGAGTAGAAGACCAGTACGGCATAGGCTGCGAGGACGAAAAAGAGGTCAAGACCCAGCATTGCCCAGACGAGGCGGCGTTTCCACAGTTTATACAGTTCGTTATAGGTCAACTGCCAGAGATTGGCGGCCTGGCGCGTTTGTCCTGGCAATGTCGAAATCACCGGAGGTGCCGGTAATGGTGATTGGGGTGAGAAAGATGGTGTAGACCAGCCTGTCTGGCTCATAATCCTGCCTCCTTATCGGTCAGGCGCAAGAAGATATGCTCCAGGTCTTCCCCGCCACGGTGGACACTATCGGGCCAGATGCCGTTTTGCGCCAGATAGTAGATGAGGTCGCGCCCGCGAATAGTGGGAGCGTCAATGACGACCTTGCCCTGTTCCATACTTACGGAGCGCATAACAGGTACTGGCGATAAAAGCCGACATGCCTTCTCAGGCTGCTCGACTTCGATTTCCCAGCGACCGGCCGAACGCAACAATTCATCTACGCCGCCAGTGGCGATAAGCTGACCGGCACGCACGATGCCGATGCGCGTACAAAACTGGCGAATTTCTGCCAGAATGTGGCTGGAAACGAAAATAGTCTTGTGCATCTGTGCCAGTTGGCGGATAAGTTCGCGCATCTCGACGATACCGGCAGGATCAAGGCCGTTGCCTGGCTCGTCGAGGATAATCAGTTCGGGGTCGGTCAGCAGGGCCGCGCCAACGCCCAGGCGCTGTTTCATACCCAGCGAATAGGTGGAATAACGGTCTACGCCGCGCTCGCGCAAGCCCACAATCTCCAGCACTTCCTCTATTCGTCTGGCATCAACGCCGCCAGTATACCCTCCGACGACAACCAGATTATCACGCCCACTGAGGTACGATTGGAAAGCAGGTTGCTCAATGAGTGCGCCTACTCGCGGCAACAAACTGCGCGGATTCTGGCTGAGACTTTGACCAAAAAGCTTGACCTCACCAAAAGTTGGCTTAATGAGGTTGAGTAACATACGAATAGTGGTGGTCTTGCCTGCCCCATTGGGGCCAAGAAAACCAAAGACCTCCCCACGCGCCACTTCCAGATTCAGGCCGTTGACCGCGAGGCGTTTGCCATATGATTTGGTCAATCCGACCGTTTGCAGCACGATATCTCGCGGCGGTATTTGCGGTATATTCCAGTTGCCCTGTGGAGCAGCAGGTGGATTTTGCGTACCAGGATGAAGCATCTCTCTTGTCTTCTTCTCTCTCTAAAAAGAAACCGGTGTCATACAACGTAAATAATAGATGGGCAAAGCCTCTTCGCTATTATAAACATCGTCTCTTTAGAGGAGTATCAAAAGAGTACCTTTGTGCTACAATCTCGTCGGTTCACCATTTTGAAGGTGTTATTGGACGTAGACTGCCAGTCCTGTCCACGGAAGGCCGTCGCTCACCTGCACATCAATGAGCGTATCGGATTGATGGGGAAAAACACCCACCTCACCACTCATTTGAAAGCCGGTTGGCGTGATACCAACCCATGATGGGCTTACTTTTGCGCCTCCGTAGGTGAGTCCCGTGTCAATATTCGTGGCGTTTCCCTGACCTGCGAAGACTGAGACCGCGACAATTTGCTTGCCATCCGTATCCATAAGCGCGGATGGAGTGTGAACTTGTTGTGCCAACGCCTGTCTACTTCCTCCGATGGCAACTACCAGTGAAGAAAGTGCAGCCATAACCGCCTGTCGTCTGTTCATAAGTACCTCTCTTTCGCGTGTTTAAAGGGTGCGATAAACAAGACCTACTAATAGTATAGGCAGAGAACCAATTTTTCGCGTAATTAGTGGGGAAGATAGGTTAAATGGGTCAATTGATACAGGCACAAGAAATACCTCACAACCACGCACGGCGTGGTTGTGAGGTATTTCTTGTGCCTGTATCAATTGACCCTGTGGACAGCTTCATTAATCCCGTAGAGGGTTATTGATGCGACGACGGCTCTCGAAAGCACGCCGATACCAGGTGAGGGCTTCGCGCTCCTTACCGCGTTCTTCCAACAGTTGGGCATAGAGCGCAGACTGCTCGGATAACTCATCGGGAATGCTCAGGCGTTCCAGCATATCCAACCCTTGCACAAAATGCGTGTCACTCTGGTCATACTGGGAGCGGGTATAGGTGATGCGGCCCAGCAGCAACAGTGCCTCAACCGCGATAATGGAATCGCCGGCGAGTACGGCCAGGTCGCGAGCTTGTTGGACAAATTCTTCAGCCTGATCCAACTGTTTGTGCAGTAAATACCATTCACCCATACGTGCTGTCAAACTTGCCTGTGTAAGCGTATCCTGTAAAATACTCTCCTGCTTGAGTGTTTGTTCCAGGTATAAGAGAGCCTCCTCCTGATTTTTTTTCATCATAGCCCGGCCAAGATTATGATAGATTTCACTTTTCAATGGCAGAATGTTTTGCCGTTGCAAGTGTAAACATTTATAGGCATAGATTGTTGCAAGCAGGTATTCTTGCACATCAGCATAATGAGTACAGATATCCTGGTACACCGTCTGGAGGTAGGTCACATTCGTCAATTCTTCTGCAATAGCGATAGCCTGCTCAAACTTTTCAATAGCGGTTTCGATCTGCTCCAGATGCACATACTCTTGTCCTAACAGGTTATATACCTGGGATTGGATAAAAGGATCATGTGGCAGTGCCTGCTCCATTTCTGTGAGACACCGTTCATATGCTTGCCGCGCTTGCTCGTGATTGTACATTGCTGTATAGACCTGCCCCAGCAGATGTAATGCATGTAATAAGGAAGGAGTATGTTGTTGCTCTCTTGCCTGCTTTTCCACTTCCAACAGCGATTGCTCTGACTTAGGTAGCTGATCCGTCAGGAGGTAAGCCCAGCCAAGTAAGAGGCGCAGTCGAAGTTGCTGCTCCGGTTTGAGACCTTTGTGAGGAATGCGCTGGAGACGGACTATCGTCTGTTGCGCATTGCCTTGTAGAATGGCAATTTGCCCCTCTATCAGCACCAGGTCAATTTCGTCCCCATCCCGTGCTAGCGAAGGGGAGCCCAGGCCATTCTCATTTTGCGAACGATCAGGCAGTAGTTGAGTGGAATTGAGGTCAAGACGACGTGCCAGGATTTCCAGGGCACGCAGCGATGGATGTATTTGTCCGCGCTCAATGGCGGAAATATAGCTGACGGAAAAATCGGGTGCGGCAAGTTGACTCTGAGTGTAACGCCTGGCGAGGCGAGCGGCCCGTAATTTTGCCCCCACAGATTGGCCCATCTGGCTATGCGACGAATCAGGCGACATGGTAGCCTCCTTAGAAGGGAAATGTTGAGATACAAGTAGTCAATAAATAAGAAAGATTTAAGGTTATGCATATTGTAAAATATCTCCGAGTTTCTGTCAATATGCACATGTGATAAATGATACAATGATGCTTTTACAGTTCTCACCTTGTGTTACAATTACAGTTCTACATAGGGCAAGACCGCCATTAGCCTACTGTTACCAGGATCAGGCCAATGGCGGTCTTGCCCTATGTAGAACTGTATATTACATCGGTCGCCAGACCTGCACCGTTTTGTCAACGCTGGCGGATGCTATGCGCGTTCCCTCCGGCGACCACGCGACGCCATTGATGTAGCCAGTATGACCGGAGTAAATGCATAGAGTACTTCTGGTGAGTGTGTCCCAGACCTGCACCGTTTTATCGTTGTTGCCAGTGGCGACGCGGCGACTATCGAATGACCACGCCACAGCATTGAAGGCAGAGGCGCGATGCCGGTAGATGAAGATTAATTTGCCGGAGGCCGCGTCCCAGATTTGCAAGGATTTATCGCTGCCCGCCGAGGCGAGGCGCCGGCCATCCGGCGACCACGCAATGGCATTAATACGGCCTGAATGGCCGCGAAAAGTAAAACTGCCCCGGTTGGAGAACAGGGAGGTAAGAAAATTGCCTTTCGTATCTTTCGCCAGTTCCCACACTTGTACGACTTTATCGTTGCCGCCGGTTGCCAGGCGTTTCCCATCGGGCGACCACGCCACGGCGAAAACGTAGTCGCTATGCCCGCGATAGGTAAAAATGTTCCGTCCGGTGGTGACTTCCCAGACCTGCACCGTTTTATCGGCGCTGGCAGATGCTATGCGCGTGCCGTCGGGCGACCACGCCAACCCCAATATATGATCGGTATGCCCACTATAGATGAGTATTAAGGCACCAGTCGAGGCATTCCAGATATGTACGGCGCGGTCGTCTCCCGCGGAAGCCACACGAGTGCTATCGGGCGACCACGCCACAGTCTGCACGCGGTCGGAATGCCCCAGGTACGTTTGAATGATATTGCCATTGGCAGCATTCCAGACGCGCACAGACTTATCAAAGCTGCCAGAGACAATGCGCGAGCCATTGCGCGACCACGCCACGGCGGTGGCCCGGCTACTATGCCCTGTGCAAGTGAAAAGCAAGTTGGCTGGCTTTGCTGGCTGCGGCCTTTGTGCTTTCTGTGCCTTTGGAAGTCTGGCAACAGGTTTGGGCGATTGAACCGTGTTTGCTTGCGGTTGCGTTGTGCGCACAATTGGAGGCATCGTTGGTAATGGCCCGTAGCCCGGTGGCAGCGTCGCTTGCAGAGGGTTGGTCTGCGTACCGCTATGCAGCGCGGCGATACGCTGCAATGATTGCATAACAATAGCCGCGCTGGCGGGTCGCTTACTGACATCAATTTCCAGCATCTGCATAATCAACGTTTCGAGGCTGGCAAGGACAGGGTTGTTGTGCAACTGGAGGGGAGCGAAGTGAAATGGCGAATCAGAAGGGTCGTTGCCCGACAGCATCTCGTGCAATGTGGCACCCAGACTGTAGATATCGGCGCGTTGCGTCGTTTGCGCTCGGCCATACTGCTCCGGCGCGGCATAGCCCGTTGAGCCGAGCGCGGTAGTATCTTTGCTCTGTCCCGGCTTAAAGTGGCGTGCGATGCCAAAATCTATCAGGTAGACATGTCCACCGTGGGCAAGCATGACGTTCGCGGGTTTGAGGTCGCGAAAGATGATCGGCGGTCGGCGATTGTGCAGATAGTCCAGCACCGAGCAGAGTTGAATACCAATATGCAGCACCCTCTCCACCGGCAATTTGCCGCCCGCTTTGTCCAGCGTATCTTCCAGCGTCTCGCCCTCGATAAAGTCCATCACCAGATACCATCTATCTATATCTCTAAATTGCTCATAGATACGTGGCAAATTGGGATGTGTCAGGTTCGCCAGCAGCAGCGCCTCGCGTTTGAAGGCATCCGTGGCCTCGACAAGCTCCTGCGGGCTGAGATTGCTCTGGCTCATCTCCTTTATCGCCAGCAAACGATTGCCAAATTGCATATCCGCCGCCTTGTAGACCGCGCCAAAACCGCCCTTCCCCACCATCGCGAGAACGCGATAACGCTGCTTGATGACGTGCTGCTGTGTCAACAGCCCCGTCAGCGTTCTACTGGTTGTTGCTGTCGTTCCCGTCATTCCT
>DATGJV010000052.1:0-8870 GCA_035295005.1 Ktedonobacteraceae bacterium
ATTGCGTAACCGCCAGGCCACATGGCAAACGGTTGAACGCCCTGCCGACTACGGCGACCGCGTGACCGTTGACCTCAAACTGACCGTTGAAGAACAAGGCATCTCCGACCTGAAAGACAATCCCTTTGAGCTGACACGGGAGCGACACGGCCTGTTTGTCGGCATGGACGAGCAGGTAGTAGGCATGCAACCCGGCGATAGCAAAGAGTTCACGACCACCATTCCCGCCGACTACTCGAATGAAAAAATAGCGGGGAAAGAGGCGAATTATCGCGTGAACCTGTATAAGGTAGAAGTCAAGGAAGTTCCCGAACTCGATGATGCTTTCGCCGCTCAGGTCAGCGAAGGGAAAGCTGAGACAATGGAAGACCTGCGCAAAGCGACCAGCGACGAGATTCTGGAGAACAAGCAGAGACGTGTGCGCGATGAACTGCGTGAAAAAGTTATCAGCGCCGTCATTGATCAGGCTCAGGTGACACTGCACCCGGTGCTGATTGACGAAGAGGCTGAAGAGATGTTGCACCAACTATCACATTTGTTGGAGCAGCAACACATGTCCCTCGATCAGTACTTCATGCTCACGAAGAAGACACGCGAAGAATACCTGCAGGATGTGCGGCCGGACGCCGAGACTCGCGTGAAGCGCCAGCTGGTACTGGACGAGGTAGCACGTGAGGAGAAAATCAGCGTTGCGCCCGAAGAGTTAGAGTCGCTCTATCGTGCATATGCCCAGGCGGGGCAAGCACTGGGTCGCTCCGAGGAGCAGATTCGCTCGCTCTTATTCGCCTACCGGCGTGAAAAGACGATCACAAAACTGGTAGAGGTGATTGCAGGTCCCGACCCCGACGAGAGCAACGAAGATGAGCAGAGTATCGAGAACGCGGAAGCCGCCGCACTCGCGGGCGAGCCGGATGTTGTAACCGAAATCGAAGATACTGATATGACGCCAGAGGCGGAAGTCAACACTGAAGTACGTGAGGCAGAAGAAACAGCCGACGCTGGTAATACTGATGATACTGAAAATACGAAAGATACCGGAGTAGAAGTGCCGGTCGCGGAATCTGAAGAAACTGGCAACGTAGAGACGGGGGCGCAGTAAACTGCGTCCTATTGAGGAAAAGGTGACCAACGTGGCAAACTCAAAAAACACCCGTATGACCTATCGTTGCTCGTTTTGTGGCAAGAGTCAGGATCAGGTGCAGCGGCTCATCGCCGGACCAGGGGGCGTTTACATCTGCGATGAATGTATTGACCTGTGCCGGGAAATCATCGAAGAGGAGCAGCAAACATCGGCAAAACCCCGTCTCCAGACTGGCAAGATGCCCACGCCAAAGAAAATTTATGAACAGCTCAGCCAGTACGTCATTGGGCAAGACCGGGCCAAGAAGACACTGGCAGTGGCAGTCTATAACCATTACAAGCGTGTTGGCGTCGGCATGCAAATTGACGATGTGGAACTGGGCAAAAGCAACATTCTGATGATTGGACCCACTGGTTGCGGCAAAACGCTGCTGGCGCAGACGCTCGCAAAGGTGCTGGATGTCCCATTCTGTATCGCCGATGCGACCGCGCTGACCGAGGCCGGCTACGTCGGTGAGGATGTTGAGAATATCCTGCTGCGCCTGATACAGACAGCAGATTTCGATGTGGCACGCGCTGAGCGCGGCATCGTCTATATTGACGAGATAGATAAGATTGCGCGTAAATCCGACAATCCCTCTATCACTCGCGATGTGTCGGGCGAAGGGGTACAACAGGCTCTGCTGAAAATCATTGAAGGAACGGTTGCCAATGTTCCGCCACAGGGTGGACGTAAACACCCACACCAGGACTTCATCCAGATCAACACCGCGAACATCCTCTTTATCTGCGGGGGCGCGTTCGAGGGACTTGACAAGATTGTTGAGCAACGTATGGGCAGCAACAAGTCTTTTGGCTTCAGAGGCGCTGCACCGGAAGTTACCGAGAAAGAAACCATTCTGACGAACATGGTGCCGGATGACCTGCTTAAATATGGCCTCATTCCCGAATTCGTCGGTCGTTTGCCCGTCGCTGTCTCACTGGATAGCCTGGATAAAGAGGCGCTGATACGCATCCTGACGGAGCCAAAAAACGCCATTATCAAACAATACCAGAAGTTTATGCAGCTTGACCGCGTCGAGTTAGTCTTCACCAATGATGCCCTTGATGCGGCTGCCGAAGGCGCACTCAAACAGCGCACTGGTGCCCGTGGTCTACGCAGCATCATCGAAGATGTCCTGCTCGATGTTATGTATGAGATTCCGTCGCGTGCGGATGTCAAGAAAGTGATTATTAACGGTGATGTCATCACCGAACACAATAAACCCTTACTTGTGACCCGCAGCGACCGCACCATAGCCTATTCGGAAAATGAGTCTGCTTAACGCAGACTCATCATTTTATATAAATGGATTATGCACATTGATGAAATAAAGGGACATAATCAGCCCCTACAAACGATGCGAGAGGTCTTGATTTAATTAGGAAGCGGACGGGAACCCATGAGTACAAATGAGCGCCGGGAAGTATCGCCAGAGAACAGAGAAACCAGGGAATCAGGCGAGACATATCCACTTGTGGCGTTAAAGAGCATGGTGGTGTTTCCGCGCACACGCACAACGCTGGCAATCGCACGTGATAAATCGGTGCGAGCGATTGAAGAAGGGATGATGCGAGCAGACCGCTCACTCATCGCGGCCTCGCAGCGTACCCCCGAAGTTGAGGACCCCCAGCCAGAAGATATTTTTCCGATTGGCGCACTCGTCGAGATTACCACAGTCCACCGGCAACACGACGGCAGTTTGCAAGTCTTGCTCAGTGGTTTACAACGAGTAGAGATTGAGGAGTTCCACGAGCTAGAACCATTTATGCATGTACGTGTGCGCATTCCGCCGGAGCCGCAAACTCGCGGACCGCAGGTAGACGCGCTGGTACGCCACGCAACCAACCTGTTCGAGCATTACGCACAACTCAACCGCCGCTACTCGGTCGAGGATATCACCTCTATTATCTCCATTAAGAACGCCGCTCGCCTTTCTGATATGCTCGCGGCCCATCTTGTTACTGATGTACAGCAACAGCAGAATCTATTGGAGACGCTCGACCCATTGGAACGGCTGGAAAAAATCTGCGTCATTATGGGCAACGAAATTGAGATTCTCGAACTGGAATCATCCATACGCAACCGCGTGCGCTCGCAGGTAGACCGCTCACAGAAAGAATTTTACTTGCGCGAACAATTGCGTGCCATCCAGGAAGAGTTGGGACTGGACACCTCCACAGAGGCCGACGAATTACGCGGCAGACTGCACGAGAAGACATTGCCATTTGAAGTCGCGACAAAGGTACGCAAAGAGATTGATCGCCTGGAAAACACGCCGGCACAATCGGCGGAGATAGCTGTGCTACGTTCGTACATTGACTGGGTGCTGGCGCTGCCGTGGACGGAGCGTACCGAGGATCGCTTTGATATCGAACTCACGCGGCGCATCCTGGATGAAGACCACTACGGGCTGGAGAATATTAAGGAGCGCATTATAGACTTTCTGGCGGTACGCCAGTTGCGCCAGCAGTTTGCCAGTCGCGGCGGACGCTACAGCAGCGAGAGCCAGGGGCAAATCCTGTGCTTTATTGGCCCTCCCGGCGTGGGTAAAACGTCGCTGGGTCGCTCAATTGCGCATGCGTTGGGACGGAAATTCGCCCGTATCTCATTGGGCGGCGTCCATGACGAGGCGGAGATTCGCGGACATCGCCGTACCTATGTCGGCGCCTTGCCCGGACGTATCATTCAATCAATGAAAACCGTTGGCGTGCGCAACCCCGTCTTCTTGCTTGACGAAATTGATAAACTCTCGGCGGAGTATCGTGGCGACCCGGCGTCGGCGCTGCTTGAGGTGCTTGACCCTGAGCAAAACAATACCTTTACCGACCACTATCTGGAGCTTCCTTACGACCTGTCAGAGGTATTTTTCATCTGTACGGGCAACGTAAAGTACCAGATACCCCGAGCTTTGGCCGACCGCATGGATATCATTGACCTGCCCGGCTACATGTTTGAAGAGAAGGTTAACATTGGTCTGCGCCATCTCCTGCCAAAGGTGCTGAACGAGCATGGCCTGACCGCCGAGCAGTTGAAAATTTCGCAGACCGTCATGCAACACATTGTTACCGACTACACGAGAGAGGCAGGAGTACGTAATCTGGAACGCCAGTTAGCGACAATCTGTCGTAAGGCGGCGCGGCGCATCATCGAGAAGCCGGGGACGCACCTGCGACTCACAGGTCATAGCCTGGAACAATACCTGGGTGCGCCGCGTTACAGCGCCACGCCGGTTACCCAACAAACACAAATTGGCGTCGCGATGGGATTAGCGGTGACAGAGAACGGTGGCATCCTCCTACCAGTCGAGGTAGCAACCATGTCCGGCAAAGGCGACTTGATGGTCACGGGTCAACTGGGCGATGTCATGCGTGAATCCGCGATAGCTGGCCTCTCTTACATCCGTTCGCGAGCCGATGACCTGAACATTGATCCCAATTTCCAGGATGTCACCGACTTGCATATCCACCTGCCGGAGAACGCGATACCAAAAGATGGCCCATCGGCGGGTATCACCATCGCCACGGCCCTGATTTCGGCGCTCACTCAACGTCCTATCCGCGATAACCTCGCGATGACCGGCGAGATTACGCTGCGCGGGCGCGTGCTGGCTATCGGCGGCCTCAAAGAAAAAGTGCTGGCAGCCCATCAGGCCAACATCTATAACCTGATTGTTCCTATGGAAAATAAGAAAGATATCGCCGAGATTCCCGCAAAAATCAGCAAGAGCATGCATTTTACCTTCGTAGACACGATGGATCAGGTCGTGCAAGCTGCCCTGCTCGATGGGCCACCAATGGAAGAAACAGGAAAGCAGGGCGGCGCTGAAGAACGGACACCGCCTGAGCTACCTGAACCGCGACCATTGCATGTGGACGAGCGCCGCCCTTTCACTCGCGATCAACCTGGGCGCAGCGCAGGTACCGTGGGAATGCATCCCGATGAGCAGACCGGTAACGATGGCAACGAATATGACCGGGAAACATTTCTCATTATTCCCGACGACCACAATACCCAGGATTCCTATCCTCAAATGCGAGCGCAGGACAGGGATGATGATGATCATACGCACCGTGTCTGAGGGACAGGTAATCAGCCACTCCTATGATCCAAAGAACAGGTGCGGCGGCCAGTGGTCGCCATCGAACCTTTGTGATCATCATGAGACACACCAATCTGTACTATACTTTTGCCTCCTTTAAACGTTGTATATAAAGAGTGGACCATGCACCTGTTGCCAATGGCGGCAACCACCACCGTTATCCGCCTGGTCGCCATTCAAGAAAACGGTAAAAATACCGATAGAAATGTGAGCTATACAGTTCACAAAAACAACCTTTCCATGTATACTACGTATAACTTACGTCAAGTATGTGGATAAGAGACCAGCATCTGAATACAAAAACTTTCGTGATGTTCTGTAATGAAACGAGGGAATAGGCTTCTTATGCAAAAACGGTCTTCCATTTTTCAGAAATGAGGGAATTATCATGAGTTGGGATCCGAATCAACCGGGCCAGGGGCAAGACCCCAATCAAGGAAGCCAGTATGGTGGCGGATATAGCGGATATGGACAACAACCGCAGCAACCCCCGCAACCTACAGACCCGTACAGCCAGCAAGGCCCCTATGGGCAACCAGACTATGGTCAATCCGGTCAACAAGGGTATCAGCAGTCACCTTATGGGCAGCAACAAAGCTACCAGCAACCCGGTCAACAACCATATGGAGCATCCGCACTTGGACCAAGCTCGATGGGCATGGACCCGAAGACGGCGGCGGGTCTGAGCTATCTTGGCATATGGGTAACGGGAATCATCTTCTTCCTGCTAGAGAAACAAAACCGCTTTGTGCGTTTCCACGCCATGCAATCGATTCTTTTCTTTGGCGGCATATCGGTACTGGACTTCGTACTGGGTATTGGCGGCGGTTTTGCGCCGGGCCTCTTAGCCTTTGGACTCGGCTGCGTTTCATGGGTGATCGGAGTGGCAGCTTTTGTCGGCTGGATCGTGCTGATGATCAACGCTTTCCAGGGCAGGTACTTCAAATTGCCGATTGTTGGCGATTACGCGGAACGGTACGCAAATCAGAATCCCCTGAACTTGTAATGTAAAGTATAGGAGGGAAACAGAATGAGCTGGAATCCTAATCAAGGACAAGACCCAAATCCACAGGGCCAATATGGTGGTGGCTACAATCCGCCACCACAGGGCCAGTATGGCAATTACAACCCACCACCAGATGGACCTCAACCAGGGCAACCCGGCTATCAATATAACGCCTATGGTCAGCCGGGCGGCGCATATCAGCAACCGTATGGTGCCGGGGCAGCGGCAGCAACCGCCAGCCCACTGGGGGCTAGCTCTATCGGTATGGACCCCAAGATTGCCGCCGGCCTTGGCTACCTTATCGGTATTATTGGCCTGATTTTCTTCTTCATTGAGAAGCAGAATCGTTTCGTCAAGTTCAATGCCTTGCAAGCCATCTTCCTGCACTTTGGCGTAGGAATCGTAGAGTTTGTACTGTTCATTCCGTACATTATTCTCGCGGCAGCAGCAACAGCTTCCGGTTCAGGATTCGCAAGCATTCTTGTACTCTTGTTCGGTTGCTTGATGGGCCTTCTCGGTATCGCCTGGTTTGTCGGCTGGCTGGTCGCGATGATTCAGGCTTTCCAGGGAAAGTACTTCAAGTTCCCTCTGGTAGGAGATTGGGCCGACAAAATTGTCAGCAAGTCTCCCGGTCTCGTCTAAATTTAGAGCGATAAAAAGCGCATGCAGGAATTGCGGCGGACCGCAATTCCTGCATGCGCTTTTTATCGCTGCAAACCCTCAAACTTTTAACAGGCTGACTCGTAATACTTGTTAGTGAGGTATGAATGTTGAAACCAAAGGGCATTAGAAGATACAATACTGTGCAGGGTCGCATTCTTACAGAAAGAGAAACAGTAATATGAGCAGCAATTATAATTCGGAACAAGATGATCAACAGGGCCAGAGCTATACTGGCTATCGTGGATATACAGCAAATCAGCAACAGCAACAACGACGCCCGTATGAGTACACGCCAGATCAACAGGAACAGGCGCAGGCGCAGGATTTCGGCTACGGCACCGGCACATATTCCGGTGGGCAACAGCAACAACAACAGCAGCAACAACAATATGGGACACAGGGAAAAGGAGCCTATCAACCGCCGCGCCGCGCCGCACAGGGGACAGCGCCAGTTGACGCAACTTCCACAGGCATGAATGCCCGCACCGAGGCATTGCTGAGCTACCTGTTCTGGTGGGTGAGCGGCCTCGTGTTCATCGTCATCGAACGCAAAAATAAATATGTGCGTTTCCATGCCGTGCAGTCATTCCTCTATCTGGGAGCCGCGGCGATAGTGATTGGTATACTCAAAGCCATCGCATCCTTTGCCGGTTCTATCTTCTTGATAGGCTTCCTGCTCGGCCCACTGTTTGGCTTCCTCTTTTTCGCCGTAGGTTTCATCGCCATCCTGAGCTGGCTCTACCTGATGTTGCAGGCATTTCGCGGCAAAAAGACGAAAATGCCATACTTCGGCGATCTGGCCGAAAGATTCAGCCGGTAAGTTATGAGTGCCACACGGGTAAAAAGAATGTCTGCAATTTCGCGCTGCGAAATTGCAGACATTCTTTTTACCCGTGTGGCACTCATACTGAGAGTACCTTCAAATTGCCACGCATCATTCACTATGCTATACTTGCCTTCGGATACATAGATGTAGCGAAAGGGAGAACTCACCAATTATGGCACAGGACACCAGCAACATGCAGAATCCATTTATCGTCGGGGAACGCATTTACCTGCGACCGTTGGAACCTGCTCAGGATAATCACGCTTACTCCACGTGGATGAATAACGAAGATATTCGCCGCTATTTCTCGATTTATCCCACCAGTGACACTCGCGGCAAAGAGCGTTTGGAGCAATTGTACCGCGACGGACGGCACATTATTTTCGGCGTCGCGCTCAACGAGGATAACACACTGATCGGCCTGGTTGGCCTCAAGGATATCAACTATATCAACCAGACGGCGGAATTTTACGTCATCATCGGCGACCCTAAAGGCTGGGGCAAAGGCTATGGCACCGAGGCGACCAAATTGATGCTGCGCTACGGCTTCCTGGAACTTAACCTCAACCGCATCCAGACGCAAGATATGGAAGACAACATAGGAGGATGGCGGGCTGACGAGAAAGCCGGTTTTAAGTACGAGGGAACGCTGCGCGAGGATATCCTGCGCTTCGGCAAATATCAGGACGTGCGCGTGTATAGTATTTTGCGACGCGAATATCTGGAACAACAGTGATATGACAATCACTATTCAAGAAATAACCGACCGTGAGCAATGGGACTCGTTTCTTACGAGCCAGCCGCGGGGGCATTTACTGCAATCATATGAATGGGGCGAACTGAACAAATATCTCGGTGGGCGCATTTATCGCCTGGGTGCGCTGGACAAGGGGCGCATAGTGGGCGCGATGATGTTGACGGTGGCGCAAGTACCACTGCCCTCGTCACTGCTGGTACGCTTCGAGTGGCTCTATAGCACACGTGGCCCCACGGTGGAGCGACCGGATTCTCCGGCGCTTGCCGCGCTGGTCGAACGCGCCCATGCGATTGCGCGTAAAGAACATGCCGTCGTGTTGCGCCTGGAGCCAAATATCGCCGACGACGATCCCAATATGGATGCCTGGATTGCCGCTTATCGCGGTCTGGGATTCCA
>DATGJV010000053.1:0-9835 GCA_035295005.1 Ktedonobacteraceae bacterium
TTTATGCAGATTAACCAATTGATTTACCAGGGTAAGAACCGATCAATCGGCCCCTACCCCGGTAAATCAATTGGTTAATGTTCCGCATCCTATTACAGATCAATAGCCGCCAGACCGTGCATCCCCAGAACAAACGAGACCTCGCCGCCGTGGTGCAAATCATGTTCGATCAGATGCCAGATGACCCATTGTCGCGTAAAGGTTTCGTCCCCTCCATCCTCGTCGGTATCATGTAAAACCTCATCCAAATCGGCAATCGTCCAACGCTGGAGAGCGTTCTGGATCACCTGCCAGGTTGTTTCCAGTCCGCTGACCAGTTCGGCGGCGGTTCTGGCAGGCTGCCCCGGAGCATCCCATTCACCAATCGCAGCCAGACTTTTGTCACCCTCTTTTAGCACATAATACAGCCATCTGGCACGCGCACCAATGATATGTGTCGCAATCATACCAGTGGAACGCAAATGTGGCGCTGCACGCAGCGTAAGCTGTTCAGGCGAAAGCGGAGCCAGCGCATGAACCAGGTGTTGCTGGTACCCATCCCAGCCTTTGTAGCAAGATGCGAGCGAAAATGTCTGTTCGGTCATGAAAGTTTCCTCATCTTCTGTGTGATAAAACTGTCGCCAGCCACAATACTAACACTCACCAGTTTGATCCCGCAATGCAACCAGATCAGGATCAGAACGCGACCATTCCTCGAGACGAGGGGCAAGCGTTAACGCTTGCCGCAAGGTCGGGGAAGCCTTCTCTAACTGCTCATGAAGCGCATAAAAGCAAGCCAGGTTATAAAGAACAGTCCCTTTCACGGCTTCCGGCGCTTCGGTTTCCACAACTCTATCAGTCCAACTTTCACTGATATGTGCCGCTCGCGGAAGGTCGTGGCGGTCGAGATAGTACTGGGCAAAATGCTCTCGCGCATGCTCATAACTACTACCCATAATGATGGCATACACCGGAGGCTCTTCACTGGAAAAATCATCGGAGAAGTTTGTCAAAACTTCTTCTGGAAGTTGCTCAACGACCGCCAGGAGTTCAGCGAATGCCTGTTCCGACTCAGCCAGAATATCCGACCAGGGGCGGTATCGTTGTTCCTCAAAAATGATGGGATTGAGTTGCTCAAAATCGGCAGATTCTAGCGTCTCCTTGTTCAGGATGGCCGTCAACTTGAGTACGAGGCGCTGACGCCAGAAAGTCATATGCGCCACGTGATCTCTGGCAGACCAGTATTCCGGTGTGCCAGTAGCATCACGTTCGGGCACATTCAATTCCTGCACAAAGGCGTCCTGAGCAAGACGAGCCTGCTGCAAGAGATCGAGAAGGATGGGTTTAAAAGCATGCGTGGTCATGGATGTTTTTCCTCACTTTTTTCCTGTTAAAGCAATAAGTTACAGGGCATAAACTACCCCGGAAAGTGATCATTGAGACGTTAAAAGCGGAGGTGATGCACCCGGTTGGACAAACGAAGTGGATGAACGTTGTCAGCCAGAAAGTTTGCGGCTATGAAAGTTATGCAAGAAGTATGAAAACCCGCGAGTATACTAAAAACCAATACGGATTCATTCGTTCGCGAAGCAGCATATCACATACATAGCTGACGGGTTGCACGGCCTCTTTGAGATGATTCTTTTGTCCATACATTTTCCCTCCTTTCAGCTATATAGAACGCCATTCAATGGGCTGAGTATATCATAATGTTCAGCACTTTACAACCAATTTCATTGACAGAAACCAATCGTCAGACAGGCTCTAGAGTATAAACCACTCCTCCGGCACCCCAGAACCCAAAATGTGTACATCTCTAGTGAAAGAGCGCACCAGTGCTGCAAGCCTCTGAGCCATACTTTCCTTTTCAGGAGAAACATGAGTAATCAACAAATAAACCCCCGCCTGTTCTGGTATAGATTTCATCCCTCCCTGTGGACTCGTCATAAGTTGCGCAATCAATCGAGGTGTCAGCACATCACCTTGCTGTATCCCCAGCACAGCAGCGATTCGTTCAGGACGATGCGCGATATCCTCATTCAGGGGCTGATTGATAGCCTCCGCACTCATCACCAGCAATGCAACATTTGTTTGTGGCGGCACAACGGGCTCATACTCAGCAGGGGCTTTAATCATGTGATGCCGTGCGCCGTCGGCTTCGACAATCACAACATCTGCCCCACCGCTAGTGAGCAGCAAATATGGCTGATCGGGTTGCAGACCGCTTAATTTCCTGGTAGCAATCACTGTCCCGGCAATAGTTACACGACGATACCTTTCCCATGCATCATTCACCATCCTGAGCATTATTGGAGGATTAGTGGCGACAATTAGCGTATCAGTTTCGTCCTGTTTTGGAATGTAGATATTGGTAGTGGTTGTTGTGACAACGCGCTTCCCACTCCGCGCCAATTCAGCCGCCAGCGTATACATCGTCGTCGTTTTGCCACCCGCGCCCACAATCGAGATGAGAGGATATTGTGGTAAGGTTAGAAATTCAGATAACATGTATTTCACTGCATTTCAAAGTCACTTCCGCAGAGAGGAAGCAACAACAGGCACAATTGCTAGCTTGCGAAGCAAGCTAGCAATTGTGCCTGTTGTTGCTTCCTCTCTGCTACTCAGCATCGCCAAAGATGGTATAATGCCAGCCTTTGCGGGCCAGACCTTCCAGTTCAATCATCACATGCTTGATCTGGGTGTACTCTTCAAAGGAGTACATGGACATATCCTTACCCACACCACTCTCTTTATAACCACCATGAGGCATTTCAGAGGTTAGAGGGAGATGATCGTTGATCCAGACGGTGCCAAATTGCAGCGTGTTGGCGGCACGCATCGCCTTGAAGATGTCGCTTGTCCAGACAGAGGCCGCGAGACCGTACACAACATCGTTGGCCTTTTTCAACACCTCTTCCTCGGTCGAGAAGCGGCAGACGACGACGACTGGGCCGAAGACTTCGTTCTGTACAATCTCGGCATCATTGCGGTCTTCCGCGATAACGGTTGGCTCGAAGAAGAAGCCTTTTTCCAGACCGGCAACAGTGGCGCGTTTGCCGCCCACCACAATGTTCGCGCCGTTGCGTAACGCACGCTCGACAAATCCTTCAACCGTGTTGCGCTGTGTGGCCGAGATTAACGGTCCCATATCGGTACTCTCGTTGGCAGGATTGCCAACGCGAATTTGTCGCACTTTGCTGATGAACGAGTTCATAAAGGCATCGTACACACCGTCCTGCACATAGATACGAGTGGCAGCCGTGCAGTCCTGCCCGGTGTTGACGAACCCGCCGACGACCGCGCCATTGGCGGCGGCTTCGAGATTGGCATCGTCATACACAATGAAAGGCGCTTTACCGCCAAGTTCAAGGTGAACATGTTTGACGGTATCCGCACCCGCACGCATGATATGTTTGCCGCTCTCCGTACTACCCGTCACCGAAACCATGTTGACCTGCGGATGGCTGGACAGCGCCTGCGCAACGCCGGGACCACTGGTGATGATATTCAGAACTCCAGCAGGAAGACCGGCCTCCATCGCCAGTTCACCAAGTTTGAGCGTGGTCAACGGGGTCTCGACCGATGGTTTAAGAACGACCGTATTACCAGCAGCCAGCGCCGGGCCGATCTTCCACGCTGCCATCATCAAAGGATAGTTCCACGGGGCCAGCGAAGCCACAACTCCGACCGGTTCGCGGCGAATAATGCTGGTATGCCCGCCGGTATATTCGCTGGAGGCAGTACCCGCGAGATGCCGCGCCGCTCCCGCGAAGAAATGCAGGTTGTCAACAGCAAACACGATATCGCTATCACGTGCCAGCTTGATTGGTTTACCCGCGTCCTGCGACTCTAGCTCTGCCAGTTCTCCGGCGTGTTCCTCGATCAGCGAGGCCAACTTCTCCAGGATAGCGGCTCGTGAGCCGTGAGGCAAGCGTGACCAGCGCCCATCGTCAAACGCCACGCGAGCGGCAGCAACGGCGCGATTCACATCTTCCACGCTGCTTTCAGGCACACGCGCAATTGGCTCGCCCGAAGCAGGCCCAATATCATCAACCGTCTTGCCAGAACTGCTGTTGACGAATTCACCATTGATCAGTAGTTTGTATTCAGCCATGTAAATAGCCCCTTTCAGATTGTCTGAAATAACGAGACTTCGTAGGAATACCCGCATAACACTTCGATTTTCGTATCATTTGTCCTAAATATTTACGAAATTATCGCACGCGGGTCAATATGCTAACGTTATTCTACCACAGGGATGGTGGTTATGTCCTGAAATTTCACGACACAACCACTGTCCTTGTCTCCGTTACATGCATGTCGTATTGTGCCAGTTCTTTGAAGAATGGCTCGACGGGAACGCACAATTCGGGTCCGAAAGCGCCACGTTGCGTAATTTCGCCAGTTGCCAGCATATGGCCCGCGATGGCAAGAGGCGTGCCGGTATCAAGAGCGCCCGCCCCAATACCCCAGCGTCGGTAGGGCAAGACAACCACTTGATTGGTAATCTCTACCGGTTGCCCGCCGGCCTCACCACTGGCGACGATGCGCAAGACATCGCAGTCCTGTGGCTCGACCTCCTCGACAGGAGTCATTTCCAGTAAACGCGCCAGTACCTCACGTGGAGAGACTTTCCCACCGCGCATGCTAATTGGCTCGTCGCTGCCAAAGCCGAGGTCTACCAGAAATTTGAGCTTTGTCAAAAAATCAGTCGGAAAGGCGATTTTGAACGAGACGTAGCGAATACCCTTGTCGTGAAACGAGAGTGGGAAAGTAGCACATTCGGAGTGCAGCGAATAAATCGCGGTGGCACGACCAACCGGTAATGGGAAGATAATCTCTTCCTGCCCCGAAAGCGGTTGTTGTGGATACCACGAGCCGTTTTCAAACACCATCGGCTGTTTCGTAAACTCGTCGAGAATGGTGCGAATTGAGTAAGGCGCGACCAGTGGTGCCGTCGAAGGCGTCTCATCGCCGCAGCCCAGTTGCACTCGAATGCTATCCACACGGTCAAGTTTGTCCACCGCCGCCCGTGCCAGGATATTGGTAATACCAGGAGTACCACCCATACCGAGAATGGCGGTAATTCCTGCTGCCTCTGCCTCGGCGTGCAATTCCAGCAGTTTGCGCGACATATGGAAAAGACCACCAAGGTCGGCGTAATGCACTTTTTCCGCGATGCAAGCCCGTAGCACTGGCAGGTTATAGACGTAATCAACGGCGCTGAGAACGACATCGGAGCCACGTAAGAGACTGCGCAGTCGCTCCTCGTCGTTCACATCAATCTGTTGAACCTGAATCTTGCTACTTTTCAGTGCGGCGGCAAGCGCGCGGGCCTGCCCTTCATTGTAGTCCGCGATAGTTATCTGGTCTACATCCTCATATTCGGTGAGCGTGCGTACCGTGACACGACCCATCGCACCGGCACCACCAAGAACGATAATATGCATTATGACTGTCTCCCCATTTACGCTACCGCGCTATCGCTATCTGTAGCAATTGAGGCGACAGACTCAGGTATCGCCGTGACTTCCTTTATCGTCGGAATTGGGGTACTCACTGTACTCGATGCGCCAGGCGCAACAATCGTGCCGTGCTGAATTTCCTGGATCGTATCTTCCAGACGGTTCAGAATGGTGTCAATCTCTTCGCGGGTAATCACTAGCGGCGGTTCGACACGAATGACACGCGAGTTATTGAGTGTCCCAGAAATGAGAACGCCACGTTTGAACAGGCCGGAAGCGACAGCGTAACCAATATCGTCATTCACGAAGTGCTGACCAATGAGCAGACCTTTACCAGTAATGTTCGTATAAATGTCGCTATGGCGGGCCGCGATTTCGCGTAATTGCCGAATAAAGTACTCGCCTTTTTCAGCCGCTTGCTCAGGAATCTTCTCTTCGAGCGTGACATTAATCGCCGCGATAGCAGCTGCACAGGCGAGTGGATTCCCTCCCGTAGTGGAAGTGTGAATAAACGGGTTGCTGTTCATCACGCTCCAAATTTTGGGCGTGGACATAAACGCACCTATGGGCATGACGCCCCCGCCAAGCGCCTTCGCGGAGGTGAGAATATCGGGCGCAACATTCCAATGATCAACGCCCCACAGTTTGCCAGTGCGCCCCATACCAGTCTGTACTTCGTCGGCAATTAACAGGACTTCGTATTCATCGCATATCTGGCGCAGACGCGGCCAGAAATCATCAGGCGGATCAATCGCGCCCGCCTCGCCTTGCACAGGCTCCATAATCACGGCGGCAATATCGTTGCCAACCTCGCGAGCAATACGCAATTGTTGCTCAACCGCGTCGGCGTCACCATAGGGTACATGAAAAACATTATTATGCAAGGGCATAGCTGGACGCCGGAAAATGGCTTTACCGGTGAGAGCAAGCGAACCGGTGGTTTTGCCGTGGAAACCGCGTACTGAGGCAATGAAACCGCTCTTGCGTGTATAGAGTTTGGCAAGTTTCATCGCGCCTTCAACGGCCTCTGTTCCACTCCCCACAAAGAAGCTGTACTGGATATCGCCGGGAGTAATTTCTGCTAGCAAGTGTGCGAGCATACCGCGCAAGGGATCAAGCAGTTCCTGCGTCGGCAACGGGCTTTTTTCTAACTGTGCTTGAACGGCCCCAACGACTTTTGGGTGTGCCCAACCGAGGTTGAACAATCCAAATCCACCCAGGCAGTCAATATATTCCCGTCCCATCACATCTCGGAATGTGGCACCGCGTCCCGTCCACTCGACTGCTGCGAAGTCGCCCGCTTCGGCGACCGATTTACGATACTCGATAAAACCGCTGTTATAGTACTTCGCGAAATTGCTGACCGTGGTCTCGATCAACCACTCGGCCTCGCTCCGTCCCAACTGCTGCTTATGCACAATGTCGAGGTATCGTTGCGAATCGTTAAGGGCCTTGAGTAATCCATCGCTACTCATAAAAAACCTTTCTGAATGTTGCGGCCTGCTGAAAACATCCCACCCCGGCCCGCCTACCGGTTAAGCCTCCATCGGTATATATGACCGATAGTCAAACACTATGCTCGTGGGTATGTGAATTGGTACCTCGTCTCTCTTGCTTACCTATCCTTCAAGATAAGCGAGGTAAAAAACTAAGGAAGCTTGCTACTGGATAGAATAACCCTTGCCCGAAGAAAGCTTCGGATACGCCAAAAAGTCACGAAAAGAAGTCAAAAGCAGAGGCTTGCCACGTCCTACAGAGAGGTCGGGACGATGGCAAAGTCAGGGAGTGGAGATATCAGGGGTAGCAAGTAGACAGGTGGAAGCCCCGGAATACGTAGTATCTCGGTACATAACCGCCATGTTTTTTTCCTGCGATGTCTGATACTTTCATGGGTAACCCATGTTTTCTGGAAATCCAACTGAATTATGTCAACGTTCTTATCTACCAGTATAGCCTATGATGGAGGGATAAAGCAAGGGCCGGGAGATCTCTGATTCCTCAAAAATCAAATAGCCGCCAATTTAACGTACCTCTATCTGTTCTCGTGTAACAATTCCTAACTCATGTTGGTCAAATAGAGTAGCGCCTATCCCGCTTTTCCTGCTTTCCAGACGAATAAGCATACCAGTATCCTGCGTATCTGTATGGGCTGCTGATTGGAACGCCTCAATACTATCCCAGCTATGCGTTGTAGCAAAAACCTGTACATTAAGGCTATGCGCAATTTGAAAGACGAGCCGCCACAGGTCTGATTGCACAGCGTAATGGAGGCCGTTTTCAAATTCGTCAATGAGCAAGAAGCCATTCGTGGCATTGACGAGAGCCAGTGAGATACCAAGAGTGCGGAGCATGCCATCGCCAAGACTATACAGGGGAAGTGGCTCATCAATATCCGCTATCTTTACGATGGGAATGCGCTCACCACGTGAAAGGGGAGTACTGATAAAATTGAGATTAACCAGCCCGGGTGTAATAAGACGCAGGGCAGTTAAAACATCGGCTTCTGGTTTCTTCAAAGCAATGTTATCCCAGAGTTCCGTGAGACGCTGTTCTGTTAATCCATTTGCCGGTGCGAACATACAGGCAATTTCGTTGGAGTTTAATCGAAGTATGCTTTGAGAGAGTGATGGATCAATAGGGTAGCTGATATTGGCATTAGCGGCTTGAATAGTGAAACGAGGCGAGAGATTATCATCTGTATAATCTTCTCCCGGCCTTAGCAGCCTTGTATGCAAGGTGCCGTCGCGAGTTTCTGTTATTGTCCAATCTACTACGATAGAAAGCGTATCTTCTGGCGGTAAGTTGAGAGGACCAATCCGTATGGGCTGAAGTCCTGGTTTAATATCATTGCGCCCATAAAACAGATATCTGAGAGCAGCAAGCATATCCCGAACATTGACGAAAGGCTGTTTTACTTCGTGCCGCGCTTCCATAATGTCCCAGGCGAATGTCGGTGTTGAAGCTCTGCCAGCATAGAGTCGTATTGCTTCAAGCAAGCTTGTTTTACCAACATTATTTTTACCAACGATGAGGTTGATACGTCTCAGATGCTCTATTTTGAGATCATGGAATGCGCGGAAGTTGCGGATTTCGAGCGAATCCAGAATGAGGTTCGCCATTATGTGGCCTCCCTGTCCTGTTGTTGTGCATGCTATTGTGTGAAGGTATTCTATCATATCGAAGAGATGAAGAATAGTTCTGTGAGCGAAAAAGGATGATGTCTATGTGACAATCACATTAACATCATCCTTTTTGAACGTTTCACCCTATAAGGGCAAGTGCAAAACGCTGGCGAGTGGGTACAGCGCCGCCATTACGAATGGTTTACCACAAAGCAACACCCTGACCGCGATTGCACGCGGCAACAGCATCTACCTGTACATCAATGGACAGGCCGTAGCCCAGGTGAAGACAGCACCGCGACTTCTGGCATAACTGATCTCTTCGCCGACAATGAGACAAACGTTACGGATGTGATCTTCAGTGATGTCAAGGTGTGGCACCTGTCATAGGGCAAGGCCAATAAAGAGCCAAACAGGCTGACCTTGACCCCATCGGGTCAACTTGCCTTGGCTCTTTATTGGCCTTGCCTTTAATATGCAATTGCCATACGCGACTCCAGATAGCGGGCGAGCAGGGCGAGTGGGTAACAGATGCAGAGGAAGAGAACCGCACCAAAGACGTAGATGAACAATTCGGTGTTGGGGTCCGACGACAATGGGCTGGCATATGAGGTGGTCAACTCTTGCAGCTCGATGACCCCGCCGATGACGGAGAGGAGCGCGGTATCCTGCACCAGTGTTATGAAATAGTTGGCAAATGGTGGGATGGTGATGCGAAACGCCTGTGGCAAGATGATATGACGCATTGTCTGGCGGGAGTTTAATCCTAGGCTCAAGGCTGCCTCTGTTTGCCCCTTATCTACACCCAGAATGCCGGTACGAAAGACTTCTGTCAGGTAGGCACCATAGTTAAAGCTCAGGGCAATGATCCCATAGAATGCGGCATCAAACGTAAATGAACTACTGGGCAAGAGGCTGTTACTTTGTAGCGCGGTCATAACCTGGTAGGCAACGTTATAAGGGTCGAAGCCAATAGTACCCAGAACCGTACCAACGCCATAAAACCACAACAACAATTGCACGAGAATGGGTGTGCCGCGTACCACTTCAACATAAACCAGAGCGATCCAACGGAACAGGAAAAAGCGCGAGAGACGACCGAGCGCACCAATAAAGCCAAAGATCGTTGCCAGTATCATACTGATAATTGACACATAAATCGTCGTAACCGCCCCCTGTGTTACCAGGCTGGGTAGGTCAACGATCACGTACTGACGGAATGTGTAGAAGTAGAAGGCAAAAATTGCAAGAAACGCTACCAGCAAAATA
>DATGJV010000054.1:0-5251 GCA_035295005.1 Ktedonobacteraceae bacterium
AGCATTGTGCTTCCTTATACAGGCCCTGCCGAGTTCCACATGTACAACGCTCCTGTTGCATTGCACCCCGGTTGTATGGAATATAGACGCTGGCCCGCAGCCTCTTACTCTGCACTGATTGATGCTCTTTTGCGTTTACGCAAACCAGTGCTTTTGCTGGGTGGGCCAATCGAAGCTGAACTCCTCAAGACGATCCAGGCGCAACTCACGACCTCAACAGGAAGAGGATTGCTCACCGTCCTGAACAATGTACCATTGCTAGAGTTGGTACGACAACTGAAACAATGTGGCTGTTTTGTCGGTCATGATACGGGTACCAGCCATTTAGCGGGATTACTTGGCATTCCCACGCTAGTGCTGTTCGGGCCAAGTAACCCCGCTTTATGGCGTCCGGTGGGACCATATGTGAAGGTCATCCAGAAAGAGCCATTGTCGGAGTTGGCAGTGGACACCGTGCTTGAAGAAATCAAGCACGTTTATCATTAAAAATGAGGGCATCAGGTGCAAATTCGTGAGAGCAAAACTTGCTCTCACGAATTTGCACCTGATGCCCTCTTGTCTCAGGAAAGGCGTCCGACGTAGAGGTTTACGACCTCGTCATCCTCCAGTAAATCATGTCCTGGCCCTTCCAGCCGATTTTTGCCCAGCACCAGGACATAGGCCCACTGGGCATGGCGCAGGGTCTCGCGAGTATTCTGCTCGACGATGACCACAGCGACATTGGTTGCGCGGATTTGCTCGATTCGCTCCCAGATCAACCCCTGGAATTTGGGCGAAAGTCCAGCACTTGGCTCGTCCAGGATGAGAACTGCCGGGTCAACCATCAGGCCCCGCGCCAGGGCTAGCATGGTGCGCTGGCCGCCGCTCAGTGTACTGGCACGCCTGTGTGACGCCGCTTTGAGATCAGGAAAGAGGAGGAAAAGTTGCTCGATCCTCTCGCGGACGCCGGACTTGCGGACATAGCCGCCCATGTCGAGATTCTCGCGGACGGTGAGGTCGGGAAATACATTTTCCACCTGGGGAACGTAGGCGATACCGCGCCGGACGAGCTTCTCTGCTGGTAGGCCAGAAACTTCCTTCCCTTCGACGAACACCTTGCCCGCCGTCGGTCGGATAAGCCCGGCCACCGTTTTTAGCAGTGTAGACTTGCCAGCCCCGTTTGGACCTACTATGGCAGTAATCTCGCCCCGGCTTGCCTTCACGCTGACCTGCTCGATAATGGGTGGCCCGCCGTAGCCGGCGGTAAGTCCCTGGACGCTGAGCGTTACTACTTCATTACTCATACAGGCACCTCACCCAGGTAAGCGTCAATCACGCTCTGGTTCGAGCGGAGAGATTCGAACGGCCCGGTTGCAACCACGGAGCCTTGAGACATCACGATCACATTATGCGCGACCCGTTCTATGAAGGGAAGGTTGTGTTCAACGATGATGACGGAGGTTCCAGAGATAATAAACCCGTCAATAGCCTTCGCCATGCGTTCGCCGAGGACGGGATTGACGCCGCCCATCGGCTCATCAAGAATCACAAGTTTTGGCTCAGCCATGCGGATACGGGCGAACTCGACGAGCCGCTTCTGACCACCACTAAGGTTCCCTGCTCGCTCATTGCTCAGTTTGGAAAGACCAAATTCCGCCAGTATTTCGCGAGCTCTGTCGAGTTCTGACTTCGCGGTCAAGTGATGGAAGCGCCTGAGACCGATGATACCGCGCCAGAGAGCCTCGCGTTCAGGGTCCCAGCGAGCCAGGAGAACGTTCTCCAGAACGCTCAAACCAGGCCACTCTCTCGGTGTCTGAAAGGTACGGATAAGCCCCAGGCGAGCGATACGATGAGGAGGCATACCTTGAATCGCGGTGTCCTCGAAAACAACGCTACCCGCGTCCTGGAGTTTAAACCCCGATATGAGATCAATTGCGGTACTTTTACCAGCGCCATTGGGGCCGATAAGCCCGGTCACCTGGCCTTTTTGAACTCGGAACGAGCAGTTATCCACAGCGGCAACGCCGCCGAAATGCTTGTAAAGTCCTTCAACTATAAGAACTGCCGCTTCGGATGCTGGCACCTCGGTTCGGTCTTGAGCAAGAGGCTGATGTACCGGCGCTTCGGCAACAGACTCCGCAACCGACAGAGGAGAAAGAGCAGTTGAGCTGCTCTGCTCGCCATCTTGTGCCGGACTCGGAAGATGGCTGGATGCTTCTCTGGCCTGGGCAGGTAGCACTGCGACCCCTGGGTCAATATTATCATAGGAAAAACGGTCAACGTAGCGGCGCTCCGGCAGGAGCCCCTGTGGCCGGAAGAGGAGGAAAAGCACAAGTACTGCGCCAACCACCATCTCACGCAGGGCGGGAACGACGGCAGGGTTGCCTGGAAATTCGGGGAGGAAGCGCGTTGACTCCTGGATTAACATAATCATAATCACAACACCCAGGACGACGCCCTTGATATTTCCTTTACCGCCAACCAGAACGGCTGAGTAAAGAATGATTGCCTCGATTGGTGCCCATGCTGACGGATTGAAGGCACTCAGGTACGCCGCGAATAGGCCGCCAGCCAGGCCGCCGAACGCGGCTCCGAGGACATAGGCTTTGAGCTTCAGCAGGTAAATATCTCGACCAAAGGCGGCAGCCGCACGTTCGTCCTCACGAAGGGAACGAAGCGCAAGGCCAAAGCGACTCCCGGAGACCCGCGCCATGAAAATCAAGACGAGGATGAATATGAACAGGCAGAAGCCGAGGAAGAAGTACTGGTAAGATTGAAAGTCGAGGCCCAGCGCGGCCCCCATCGGGTTGAACAGACCATATAGCCCGTTGTAACCGTTGAACAGAGGGACATACTGACCCGCCATCACATACAGTACGTAGACCGCTCCCAACGTAACGATGGAGAAATAGATGCCACGGAGATGCCGGAGCGCGATCAGGCCGACGATGAGTCCCATGATTGCCGAGGAAAGCATGGCAAGAGGCACGGCAACCAGATATGGTAGCTGCAACCCCAGGATATATTCGGTAGGTGGGAACGGCGGGCCGATGGTGAGGACAAGCGTCATGTAGGCACCCAGCGCGACATAGCCGTAGTAGGCGAGATCGAAGTCGCCAGACCAGCCCCAGATGACGTTTAGCCCAAGAGCCATGATGCCGAAGATCGCGCCCTCTGTGAGAATGGAGACGAGGTACTGTATCATTCGAATAAGGTCCTTCCTGCTTTGGTGAAGAGACCGCGTGGGCGCACCAGGATGATGATAGCCAGGATGGCGAAGGCAAAGGCGAGTTCGTAGCTCGCGCTGATGTATCCGCCGGTGAACTCCAGAGCTATACCGACGATGAGGGCTCCAGCCATTGTGCTGAATGGCTTTCCCAGGCCACCCGCGACCGCAGCTGTCAGGGTGATAAGGAAGAAGCTGAAGCCGAAATAGGGGCTGAACGTTCCCACGCTTTCAGCGAGGATGAAGCCGGCATAACCAGCTACCATACCGGCCAGAAACCAGGTAACGGCCGCTACTAATTGTGCATTGATGCCGGTGACACGGGCCAGCGACCGATTCTGAAAAACGGCGCGGAGGGCTTTGCCGAACTTCGTGTGCGTGATAATCACGTAGAGTATGGCTGTGATACAGAGCGCGGAAATAATAATCTCTTCCTCAGTGGAAGTCCACAGGAATGGGCCTATCTGTTGAGGGGCGCTTTGAGGGATTGTATAGGCGACGTTAGCCGCGCCGAACATGATGACCAGTATGTTCTGGATCACAAAGGACATGCCAAGCGTTGCGATGAGCGTTGACATTGTGCCGATACCACGCCGGACAAAGATATCAATCACCGCCGTATACATCACTAAAGCTATGATGCCACCCGCCACAGCGGCCCCAAGCGCGGCGAAGAGTATGTTTCCGGTTGCCCGTTGTATAACATAAGCGGCGTAGGCACCAATTGTCAGAATCTCACCGTGTGAGAGATTGGCTACATTAGTTACCGCGTATTCAAGCGTAAAAGCCACGGCGGATAGCGCCAGGATCGCGGCAGTTACAAGCCCGAAGCCGAGGGTCAGGAGTACCTCATTCAAGGCACCACCTCCTTAGAACTCCTATACTACTTACTTTGCTCCAAAGGGGCAAGGTCTGTTGTGACCATTGTTGCACATTGTAACGATGGCCGCAACAGACCTTGCGCATAGCAGATCGATCGGTGTTATGGTGTGGCGGCTGCCAGATCAGGGGCCGAGAGCAGCATGACCTGTTGCTCTTGACCGTTGAGGCTGACCTGGAAAGCGCCGTAAGGCCCGAACACGTTGTGATACTGGTTGTAGTTGAGGTCGCCACTGGCTCCCTCATAATTGATCTTCGTTCCTGCGTTGAGCAGGTGCAGGCAGTCCTTATAGGTGTAGCAAGCCGTCCCTGGCGGATTGGTGACGTTGTTCACTGCGGCATTGATAGCGGAGCCTGACGTGGAGCCTGCTTTGTCAATAGCAAGGGCGAGGCTGATAACCGCATCGTAGGCGTAGTTCGCATTGGCAAGAGGCTGGTTCGCACTCCCGAAGCGAGCTACAAAGTACTGGTTGAACGCATCGGTAGCCTGTCCAGTAACCGAGGTACCGTAGACCGAAGTGAGGTGGGCGTTGGCGATAGGATAGGTGATGGCTTTCAGATACTCGTCACCGCCAGTAACGTCGGTACCCACGAACGGGATGGCAAGGTTGTCCAGTTCTTTGAAGTTCTGAAAAAGGACGGCAGCCGTAGCAGCATCCGTTTGTGTGAAGATCACGTCCGGGTGTGCGCTAATGACCTGTTGCACCTGAGTGCGGTACGAGGTCTGATCCGGGGCAACGGTAATGTTGGACACGATCTGGTGACCTAGCTTCTGCCATGTTGCCTGGATCGGTGCGGCGAAGGTTTGTGCCGCGATGTCAGAGTAGAACAGGAGCGCGGCGGTGTGATACCCTTTCTTATGCGCGTATAGAGCCATGGCGACACCAAGCTGGGAGTCGGAAGGGCTGTCTCGCCACAACCAGGGATTGGAGTTGTGGTCGAAGAGGGTACTGCCGCCCTGGAACTCGTCGGGTATCTGTGCCGACGTGATGATGGGTGTGTCGGCGTTGATTTCCTGGGTCTCGGGACCGATGATGCCAACTACGTTCTGGGCTGCCAGAAGTTGGCGCAGCGCGGGTACAGAGTCAGCTTCGTCGCACTGAGTGTCGGCGTGTGCCAGATTCAACTGCCTGCCGAGAATGCCTCCCGCCTGGTTGATCGCATTCT
>DATGJV010000055.1:0-3962 GCA_035295005.1 Ktedonobacteraceae bacterium
AGACTGGACACGCCCAATTTTTCCTCCGTCCTGTTGGCTGATGGCCGCTTTACCGCTATTGATGCTTTCAGTCTTCATCTAAAAACGTGCGAACTGGTCACGCTGAGTGGCTGTGAAACCGGACTGGCAATGAGCGGCGGCGGCGATGAACAGTTAGGATTGGGACGAGCGTTCCTCGCGTCCGGTGCCGACTCTCTGGTAATGAGCCTCTGGTCCGTCGAGGATGCGGCTACAAGCGAGCTTATGCAGCTTTTTTACCGGCATCTTCTAAGTGGCGAGAGTAAAGTGCAGGCGTTACGCGCCGCGCAATGCGCGTTCATTGCTCGCAGCGGCTCCATTCACACCCATCCCTATTACTGGGGGGCTTTTCGTCTTGTTGGCGATACCGGCCCTTTGCAGTACGTCAAAATTCGTTCCTGAAAAAGTGGTTTTCGTGCGTCTCAAGTACCGGGGTAGTGATTATGCGGATTGAACGATGCATCCGGTAATAGGGACTCAACATTGCTGCGCTCGTCGCGGTGGGTGCGCTGAAGCGGACCCCTACGCGCTACGGCGCAGGTCCAGCCCACGCGCCTGCGGGTGCCGGGGCAAACCCGCGCCCGCAGGCGCTGTAGGGGTCCGCTTCAGCGCACCCTCTGGCACGAGCGACAGCGCTGTGCCAGTCAGCCCTTTATCAGTTTCATTCGTCAATCTACATCATCAACCTGACCCTACATTCATGAAGAGCAATTCAAGGAGGAAAAAACCATGAGCATGAATATGCCCCCGGCGGTGTACTGGTACAAGAACCAGATTACTGTGACCTTTCATTCTGATGTGTCCGTTGGCGAAGTAACAGATACGGCTACCCTTCTCAAGAAAGTTGATGACCATCGGAAGGAACTCAATTCGTTGCTTGAAGGTTTCACCTTGCAAGTACCCGATAACACTATGCCGCCACAACAATCGTCATCTATGAATATGAGTTCAGGAAGTACGCCAGCTGATTCCGGCGATCTCAACGGAATTATCGTATATCCTTCTCCTTTTCAAGAGCCACCTCCCGGTGGAATTTTTACACCGAAGAATGATCTGATCGTCTTTTATAGCATTGGAACGCAGCCTCCTCCCACTACACCATCTCCTCCAACGCCGACACAAGGAGGAGATGGTGGTACAGGTGGTATGAGCGGAATGACCGGAATGGGAGGAATGGGGGGAGACAATACCCAGGAGTCCACAATACAGGTACTGAAACAACTGTACGCGAAAAAGGGCAGTATTGAGACCTCCTTCGACGCGATGCCATACTGGTTCCATGCTGGAACGGGCGATCCTACACATGGTTGTCCTATTACCCCGCCTTTTCCTGCGGGTGGATACAGCAAAGCCGGCCAGTGGAAATTTATGTCGCCGCAGGGTGCCAACACAACGGGCACGGGAGTGACGGTGTTTATTCTCGATGCCTTTCCTACGGCGGATCAGATTACAGCCGCCGCCAACAATCCTGCTTGTGACAACCCGCTTTTGCAGGAAATGGCACATGGCATGGTTTCCGTCGCGACAACCAACCCTGCGCTAGAGACACGCGCAACACCTCCGGCCATCACTCTCAACCGCATTGATGATTCGACAATGCCACAGGATGTCACCACTGGCAAGGACATCTATGGGAATCTCGCCGGTTTTTCGCTTATAGACCACGGCCTCACTATCGCCGGTATTATACGTGACCTCGCGCCAGAGGCGAATATCGAGTGCATCCGTGTACTGAACGATCATGGCGTAGGGGATGTCCAGACACTGATAAAAGCATTGAAGTATATTCAGTTTCGCATGGCTCGAGATTTGCACAATAAGCCCGTTGTGATTAATCTGAGCCTGGTAATCGGGCCACCGGAGGGTGATCGAGTACGCCTGCAACTGGACGACGACGCCATACTCAAACAAACACTGGCCGGGCTCCCTGGCATAATTCAATCGCTCACAAATGCGGGCGCTATTGTAGTCGCTTCCGCGGGAAATGATACTGACCCTCGCGATCCAATGCACCCGGCCGGGACACGGTTGGGGCCGCGCTACCCTGCCGCTTTTGCTTACGATCCTGATCTCAATTCCGCAACGGCTGCGTCCATCATTCCGGTGGGGGCAATCAATGGTCAGGGAGAGGTGGCATCCTATAGCAATTATCCTGGGCCAGATGGGATTGCTGCCTATGGTGGGGAAATTCCGACGCCGTATCCTCCCGTACACGATCCCAACACAATTACACAGATTGATCCAATGGTGCCACTTGATGCTGTGCGCGGGGTCTATAGCTCGGCGACCTATCCGGCACTTTCGATGGATGACAAATATCCAATGTCGTCAGGGCAACCGTCGGGGTATCCTGAATATTCGGCACCCGATGCCAGCGCATGGACGTGCTGGGCGGGAACATCTTTCGCGACACCGGTGATTAGCGCCCTCGCCGCCTGCCTTCTTGAAGGGCAAAAGGTGCCGTACACGATCAATGTCCGGCAAATGCTGAAGGATTCACCCGCCACGCAACAGGTAATGTGGACAGAATTAGTCTCAGCTTCGCCTGTTGCCGGGCCAGCGATTATGGTTATGCAGGAATTTAAGCTCAATCGGGGTAATATGCCTGTGCGTTGATGGACTCGACATTGCTGCGCTCGTCGAGGCGGGCGCGATCAATCAGGCCCCTACATGCTGCGGCGCGGGTCCGGCCCACGCGCCCGCAGGCGTGTAGGGGCCTGATTGATCGCGCCCAGGACATGTTGTGAGGTTGTGCTATACTTACTCTCAAGGAGTTCGCAGCAATGATTTGTCGTTGTCAACACAATTCAATAGGAATCCAGCAGCAGGCAAACCAGACTTGTTGGAGGTTTGGTTCGCTGCGCATGCTCGCGCCCACGACTCCCTGAGAGTAAGTAAAAGAGACCACTGGTCGCCAAACCTTCTTAGCGAAGGTTTGGCGACTTTTTTTATTAGGTGGTCATTCATGGTCGTGTGAAGGAGAACACAATGAACATCGGTCTGTTTTTTCGTGGCCTGGTGATAGGCTTTTCTATCGCCGCGGTGGTTGGCCCCATTGGTATGCTATGCATTCAACGCACGCTGCATAACGGGTTCCTCTATGGGCTTGTGACCGGCATGGGTGCGGCAACTGCCGATGGGCTGTATGGCAGCATCGCGGGGTTTGGCCTTACCGCCCTCGCAACATTCCTTATCGCGCAACTACTCTGGATTCGTCTGATCGGCGGCCTGTTTCTGCTCTACCTGGGCATCCGTATCGTGCTGAGCAGACCGGCAGAGCGAGCGGCCAACGCACCGGCGCATACATTTATCGGGGCATATCTCTCTACCTTGCTGCTGACGCTCACTAACCCGCTGACGATCCTCTCGTTCGCGGCCATCTTCGCCGGTATCGGCCTGGGAGGTGGAAAAAGCAATCTGTTGACAGCCCTACTGGTTGTCGGCGGCGTCTTTCTCGGCTCAGCCCTGTGGTGGTGTCTGCTCACAGGCATACTGAGCCTGTTGCGCGGCAAGTTTACTCCTCGCTGGCTTCTGTGGGTCAACAGGATATCGGGAGGCATTATTCTGCTTTTCGGGGTCGTTGCGCTGCTGAGTTTGTCTCGGTGAGATGAACAATTGAGAGGATTACAAAAATCTGGCAATCTTTCGTAATCCAGTTAAGATGCATATTCGTAAGGTTAAATGTGGGGGTCATTATTATTCAAATCCACTGTTTTATATAGTTTAGGAACACAACGAATATTCGATCAACAGATAGGCAGATGGCTTACAAATCTTTTGCCACAGAAAATCTCTGGCAGATGAAAGATTTTTGTTGCCTGAATGACTAGCTGGATACACCCCTACTAGCGATTGAACTGCATCCCGGTATTCCCTATTGTCAGTTACTGACTGGCGAACCCGAGGAATTCGTCAGGCTCAGATAGCGATGGCACCGGAACAGA
>DATGJV010000056.1:0-10538 GCA_035295005.1 Ktedonobacteraceae bacterium
TAAGCGCGGCGGTTGCCCATCGCGTGGCTGGCTATCCTGACTGAGCAGCGCGAAACCATCCATCGCCGAATTCGCGAACGGCGGCATATCTTCTTGCGCGACAATATCCTCCGCCAGAACCAGCCCCAGTGTCTCCGCCAATGGCATCCGTGTAACCGCCAACGGCCCAATCTCAGCAAGGATACGTGCCAATGCTTCTTCAACGCTAATCATGATATCAATTTCCCTTCTGAAAACGAATCCACATGCGGAAAAGCCTGGTATACCAAAATAAGATGGGCATACCAGGCTTCTTCGCAAAAATAGTACCTCGTACGGGAGTCGAACCCGTGATCTCCGCCTTGAAAGGGCGGCGTCCTGGACCACTAGACGAACGAGGCTTAATGACTTTCTAGCACTTACAACACTTGCCTGATTGTACTCTATTGCTGGTTCGTTGTCAAGCAAAATTGCAGGGTTGTCGCAATTTTGCCTGGCAACTTGTGTTCCATCACTCCTCGTGCGGATCGTGCGTGATGAGGTGCGCAAACCGTTGCAGATAACTCAACGCAGTTCGCTTCTCCTCCTCTTCCATGATTTCGGATTGTTCCAGCAGCAAATTCATGCCTGATAGATGCCGCCCCAGTTCCCTGTCATCACCCTGGAATCGCTGTTCCAGTTCCTCGATAGCCAGTTTCAACAGTGGCGCATCTGCATTTTTCATTGCTGGCAGTAAAAAGTAACCGGCGCTGACATGCGTATTCAGCATCTCTCGCGCATCTTTTTCCCAGAGGAGAATGGTCAAAAAGTTGAACTCGTGTATAACTCTTCCGAAAAACGTCTCTCGTAATGGAACAGGTGCATTGTGCGGGAACGGACAGATGATCTCCGGGTAGACATAATATTTCTGTTTGTTTTTGTCCTCTTCCTGCTCCTCAACAGGCGGGCTGTCTTGCTTAATATCCTCGTTGGCGAAGCGGAGTACTCGTGCATAAGTACTCAAGAAGTGTCGCGGCAGCTCCTTATCCTCTGGTTCTGTTCGTTCTGTCTGGAATTCAATAACCATGTATGTCGGCAAATTCGCCTCTGGATTGTGGACGCGATAGGCACGTTCAAATTTGCCCGAATGTTCAATCCACTCAGTCTGGTATACTCCTGTGATTTGCGCTTCTGGCATGACCAGTTGCACAATCCCCTGTTCCAGGTCATGATCGGGGCGTGGACTTTCGACGAGTGTTGACTTGAGTTCTGGCATTTCGACATCCATAACCCGCTCAACGTGGAATCCTGGCAGGAGCAGGGGAATAAGCTCTGTAGCTTGCTCATGAAAAAGATTTTTGAGAATATGTGTATACGGTCGTTTACTGCCCATCTGGCTGGTATGGCCCCCTTCGATATTTTCCTGAGTATACCATAGCAAGAGACAAATGCAATCCCTGTTCAGGTTCTGGTATTATTCTCCCGATGGCCGATGAATCGGCGGTGAGCGCGGTAAACCGGCTCCTACGGTAGTATGTTACAATGGTTCAGACGCCTTTTGGCATGAGAATCTGAAAAAGTAAGAAGGCAAATCTATGACAGATGAACGCACCTATGATTGGTATGAGACGGTACACCAGTATACCCTGCGACTGGTTCATGTTCGCGGCATCAGTCCGCATCAAACGGAAAATAACGTCGCACAGGCAATACTGAATATGCTCACTGAAGAGCATTTCGCGCAAGCCTATACCAGTGTTGGACTTGACCCGCTGGAGAATGATCCCTACCAGCGTCACAACGTCTATGCTTTTCTCCATGGCGAAAGCAAACGCACTCTCGTTCTGCTCGGCCATTTTGACACGGTAGATACAAAGGACTACGGCCCACTGGAACCCTGGGCGCTTGACCCGGAGGCTTTAGCAGAGCGACAGGATGAACTGCTCGCTCTCGTGCCCGAACTACGCGCCGACCTGGAGGCATACCCCAACGATTGGATGTTCGGGCGTGGCTCCATAGACATGAAAAGTGGCGTTGCCGCTAATATCGCCGTCATGCGCCGCCTTGCTGAAAAGGCTCGTACAGCAGAGCTGCCCATCTCTATTGTGATGCTGGCAACCCCCGACGAGGAGAACGAATCCGCCGGTGTCTTGCAGGCAGTCCGCTTCCTTCTGCGTCTACGCCAGCAACATGACCTTACCTATCTGGGAGCCATCAACACCGATTATACGACCGCGCTGTATCCCAATGATCCCCATCACTACATCAATAGTGGCACCGTCGGCAAATTGCTGCCGAGTTTTCTTATAGTCGGGAAAGAAGCCCACGTCGGCGAACCATTTCAAGGGGTAGATGCGAATCTGCTGGCCGCCGAACTGATATGTGACCTCAGTATGAACGATGCTCTCTGTGATGTGGTACCCGCTGCCTCTGATACAGAGACTACACAGATGACAACGCCGCCGGTGACATTGCGGGCCAGCGATCTCAAAACCCATTACGACGTACAGCTTCCTTTCGCGGCCTACTTTTATTTGAACGTACTGACCTTTACCACGACGCCGGGTGAACTATTGAATCGTTTGCGTCAACATGCTCAGACTGCGATGAACAACATCATTGAACGACTTGACATAACCGAACAACGGTGGAACCGGACGAAGCATGGTACATTCGCATCTCACTACCCTCCGACGCGCCGCAGTGGCAACGTACTCACCTATGCCGAACTGTATGCCGGGGCTGTTCATCTGCACGGTGAGGCAGCAGTTCAACAGGAACTGGCGCAAGAATGGCAACGTTGGCCCGCCTCGCTCGATAAGCGCGAGCGCAGTCTGCATCTCACATACCGCCTCTGGACAATTAGTGGGAGGCAAGGTCCTGCCATCATCCTCTACTATTCGCCGCCCTATTATCCTCATGTCGCGCCAACTGGTGGGCCTCTGCACGAGGCTATTACAGGTGTTGTTGCCAGGCATCCGCAACTCAATCTGGTGCAGCAATCCTACTATCCGTTTATCTCCGACATGAGCTACCTGCGGCTCGACCCCGGTGCGGACCTCACAGCACTCAAAGACAACATGCCCCTTTGGCAGGATGAAGATACTTCCAGTGAGTCTACGCACCCCGGAGCGTATAGTCTTCCACTGACTGCTATTCAGGAACTTGGTCTTCCTATCGTCAATTTTGGCCCCTATGGGCGGGGCGCACATCAGCGCGGTGAACGCGCACTCATGTCGTATTCGTTTGGCATTTTGCCACAATTGTTATATGAAACATTTGAGCTTCTTGCCCAATGAACATGAAAAGCAAGGGATCACTCAGGACTGTATGATGCCAGCATTTGCGTTAGCGCATTGCTAGCCCTGCTTCTGCTCTTGCTGAGTCTGCGGCAATCATTCGTCCGCGTCGTCGCCCGGTTGCTGTAATGGCTTCATGATCTCCGGCGTGTGGCCCTTTGATGGGTGTATTCTTGCTTTGATGCGCAGGTAGAGCGCCATCATGCCGCCGAACCACAGGCCGCCGTAGATATACCCCGCCATCACATCGCTGGGCCAGTGTGCGCCCAGGTAGATACGTGAAGGGCCTATCAGGGCAATCAAGGCCGTGCAACTGGCGATGAGCCAGTTGCGCAACCGCCCGGAACGCCAGTTGGTTGCCAGCAAATATATGAGCATGCCAAAGAAATTGGTGTAGTGCATCACGTGTCCGCTGGGGAAACTCGGCTCGTTGATGACACGCACCACCGTTACCAACTCTTGCGTTGGGCGCGGACGTTTGATCAGGCGTTTCACCAGCGTATTTAACGAGTAGGTGGAACTGGCGAACAGCAGAAAAAGGGCCTCCAGGCGGAAACGCAACGCCCAGAATATGCCGGCAATACCAAACGACAGAGGCGTAGCCAATTTCGGGTAGCCAATCTCGGAGACGCCGAGCATGAAACGACGAAAAAAAGGGCCTTTGCGCTGTTGTAATGTCCTGGTGATTGTCTTATCGCCGGGGAAAAAGTCCGTGCGGCGGGCGATGATCGCGAGCATGATAGCTCCCGAAAGGAGCCACAGGTAAAAAGAAAGATAAATTGTCCCACGCGAAACAGCTTTGCGGCCCGAAACCGACGTTTCTGCTGCGATACGTTGTGCCTCTGTCACCACTGGCTTGACGTTTTGCTCGACCGTTGTCCCGATATCGGTAAGCGGCGTTGCTGGTAGCGACAATGGCCCTACCGACACTTTCGCATTTGTACTGTTCTCTGTTGGTGATGTGTTATCTCGCATGAATAGAAGCCTCTCTTTCATGTTCAGGCGTCGCAATGGCGGAAATATTCTCTATCTCTGGTACACGCACCCGTAGTACCCCTGGTAGCACTCGTACTGCAACCGGTGTATGCCCGTACACGACGCCATCCGCCTGAATCTCCACCGGTATACTGGCGGTAATGTGCAAAGTGTGCGCTCGGAGGTGCCGTATCTTTGGTTGAAACACGCGCTTTCCCCGGCTTATAGAGAAAGCATGTCGCAGGTATTCAAATTTGCTAAAATGCCGGTATATCACAATATCCAGTAATCCATCATCCATGACAGCTTCGGGCGCTGCCTGCAAGTGCGCTCCATAAAAGGGAGCATTGCAGATAGTCACCTGAATCGCGTTAATGGCTCGTCTCTGTTTATTGTCAAGCGCGATGCGCAACGTAGCCGGGCGGAATGCCAGCAATGTTCGCAACCCACTCAGTATACCATGCAATGTTGACCACACCCCCGGACTTTTGAACTCCTCGGCGGCAGGGAAAAGCGCCGCCTCCAACCCTATGCCCGCTACTTCAATAAACACATGGTCGTTGATCTTCCCCACGTCTATCGCGTGCGTCCTCCCCTCCGCGATAACCGCGCAAGCTTCCTCAATCGTTTCGGGAATATGCAAACTACGTGCCAGGTTATTCATCGTTCCCGTTGGGATAATCCCCAGCACCGTCTCAGTTCCAATAAGCCCACAGGCCACCGCGTGTACCGTTCCATCCCCTCCGGCAACAATCACCAGTTCCGTGTGGTCAATCGCTGCCTGTGCCGCCAACCTCTGTCCCGTATCCTCCGGCGTGGTATATTGTACCTCAGCCTCGATTCCATGAACGTGCAGGCAGGCGAGAATCGCTGCCTCATTCGCCTCCGGGGACGTTTGCGTCCCCTCAAGTGTAGTAATCGTCGAAATCCCCGACGTTGGATTCAGTATCAGTACCGCACGCATGGTTTGGGTATCCTTTGCAATGATGTGATAACACTCTATCCACGTTTCAGATGACGTAAAAAATTCACACGGCTTCCTCCCCGCGTTTCTTCCCACAATCTGCTATAATGTCTCCATGAAAAAAGCAGATGAGTTACCAGTCATATCGTTTGAGAGCCAGAGTGACTGGGAAGCATGGCTCAACGAGCATCATGCTGAAAAAGGTATCTGGCTCAAATTTGCCAAAAAAGGCAGCGGCATCATTTCTGTCAATTACGCGGAAGCTCTCGATGTCGCGCTGTGCTACGGCTGGATTGATGCGCAAAAAGCTTCCTTTGACGATCAGTACTGGTTGCAAAAATTCACGCCTCGCGGGCCAAAAAGTATCTGGTCAAAAGTGAATTGCGAGAAAGCAACAGCACTGATCGCTCAAGGACGCATGCATCCGGCAGGACTACAGCACATAGAGCGAGCAAAGGCCGATGGCCGCTGGGATGCGTCCTATGACCCGCAAAGTACGATCACTGTCCCACCTGATTTGCAACGCGAACTGGACAACAATCAGACCGCGAAAGATTTCTTTGGTACATTAAATAGTGCCAATCGCTACGCCATCCTGTTTCGCATCCAGACCGCCAGAAAGCCAGAAATCCGCGCCGCTCGTATCCAGAAGTTTATCGAAATGTTAGCGCAACATCAAACCATACATCCGCAATCACTCTAAACAGAGAACAGAATGACACCATTTATTCCCGGCATTGAACTCTGTCGTCGCTTTTATGAAGAGGCTGTGAACCCACTGTTTGAGCGGTATTTCCCTGCTCTTCCATATGCCGCCGCCCTTATTGGTCATGGCAGTGATGTCCTCGGCTTTGATACAGCGATGTCTATGGATCACGATTGGGGGCCGCGACTTCAGCTTTTCTTCAGGGAGCAAGACATACCTCTTTTTCCCACAATTGATGAGATGCTGCGTTCCCATCTGCCACATATGTTCGTAGGCTTCCCTGTGGATACCATCGAGTTTGCGAATGAACCTGGTATTATGGTTATGCATCAGGCTACGACAGGCTCCGTCAACCATCGCATTGCTCTTATGACGCCGCGAGACTTTTTCCGGTATCATCTGGCTTACGACATCAATCAGCCACTTGAGGACATAGACTGGCTCACGTTCCCCTCACAGGAGTTGCTTGCCATCACAGCAGGAGCCGTCTATCACGATGGCCTGGGTGAACTTACGGCACTGCGAAAACGATTCGCGTGGTATCCCCATGATATCTGGTTGTATCTCCTCGCGGCTGGCTGGCAGCGTATCGGGCAGGAGGAACATCTGATGCCACGTGCTGGCTATGTCGGTGACGAACTCGGTTCAGCCATTATCGCTTCACGCCTGGTACGTGATATCATGCGCCTGTGCTTCCTGATGGAAAAACGCTATGCCCCCTACCCCAAATGGTTTGGCTCCGCCTTTCGACAACTTTCCTGCGCTCAACATTTCGTACCCATTCTCTGGCGTGTGCAACAATCATCTACATGGCAAGAACGCGAAGCCGCGTTTTCCGAAGCCTATGCAGTGCTTGCTAGTATGCATAATGCTCTGGGTATCACAGAAACACTGTCCGCAACAGTTTCCAGCTTTCACGACCGCCCTTTCAACGTTATTCATGGAGAGATAATCGCTCAGGCCATTTTAAAACAGATTACCTCACCACAGGTGAAGCATCTCGTAACGAGGCATCTGATTGGCAGTGTAGACCAGTTCAGCGACAGTACCGACCTGCTCTCTTCTAGCGAACACCGTCTCCTGCTACGAAAACTCTATGAGTGAGAGCAGTATGCTACAATACATTGTAAGAAATTTGACCATGCAGACCTGAGCAATGTGTTAGAATCACCAGGAAGGACACCATGCTATGCTGAACCTGTCCCAGCCAACGAATGCAATAAACACTCCCACGGCGACAAACAACAACATCCCGAATACACAATCCGCCAATTTCTATACCGCCGACCACGACCTTGCCTACCTTTTGCAACGGCATCTCTCGGAAGAAGACTTCGAGCGAGCGCGGCCCATTCTTACGGACATGGGAATGGTGGCAGCGCAGCAAATGGACGCACTGGCGGAGGTTGCCAATCGCGAGGGGCCAGTGCTGCACCAATTTGATAAACTCGGCAACCGTGTTGACGACGTAATCTTTCATCCCGCCTACCACGAACTGGAGCGCATCACGTATGAGCAGTTTGCCATTGCCGCCTGTTGCCACCGCGAAGGAGCGTTGGGCTGGCCCGGTCGCGTGCCGCAACCTGTTAAGTTTGCCCTCGGCTACCTCGGCATGCAGGCCGAATCTGGCGTCTTCTGCCCTGTTTCAATGACCGACGCCCTCGCCCGTGTGCTTGAACGCTATGGCAGCGAGCAGCTCAAACAGAAATTCTTGCCCCGTTTGACCTCGCTCACAATGGCGGAACTCGAACAGGGAGCGATGTTCCTGACCGAAAAGCAGGGTGGCTCCGATGTGGGGCAGACCACGACCATTGCCATGCCCCGCTCAAAACCCGCCTTATCGAACGAAACCTTGCAGCCAGAATGGCAACTCTGGGGCGATAAATGGTTCTGCTCCAACGTTTCCGCCGATATCATCCTGACGCTGGCGCGACCGGAGGGCGCACCGGCAGGGACTCGCGGCCTCGGTCTCTTCCTCGTTCCCAGGGTACTGGATGATGGTACACGTAATAGCTATACTATTCATCGTCTCAAAGATAAGCTCGGCACGCGCTCGCTGGCAACCGGCGAGGTCACGCTCAACGGTGCGCATGCCTATCTCGTCGGCACGCTTGAGCGCGGCTTCGTGCAGATGACCGAAATGATTAACCTCACTCGTATCTGGGCTGCCATCGGCTCTCTTGCTGCCATGCGCCGCAGTTATCTTGAAGCCGTGCTGCACACCCGTAATCGTGTCGTCTTTGGCCGTCTTCTCGCGGAACACCCGCTCATGCGTCGCCAACTGGTAGACCTGCTGGTCGAAGTCGAGGGCTGCGCCGCGCTGGCATTCGAGACCGCCGCCGTTCTTGAGCGCGTTGACCGTCACGGCGCGGAAGAAGATCGTCGCCTCCTGCGCATCCTCACCCCGCTCTGCAAATACTACATCCCCAAACGAGGTGAATACGTCACACTGGAGGCTCTGGAAATGCGCGGCGGCAATGGCTACGTTGAGGACTGGGTGAACCCTCGTTTGCTGCGTGATGCCATTGTCAACGTCGTCTGGGAAGGTTCCAGCAACGTCATTGTTCTGGATGTTGCCCGTGCCATTGCACGGGAAGGCGTGGCAACTGTCCTTTTCCACATGCTGCACCAGCGTCTGCAATCCCTGCAACATCCCTCCATTATCCCCGTTGCTCAGCAGGTGCAAGCGCGTGTCAATCTGCTGGCAGAACGTTTGCAAAGTTTGCCTTCGCTCGATCCTGAAAGCGCCCAGTTGCCCCTGCGCGGCCTCGTTGAGCGCATGGCCCAACTCACCATCGTTACCTTGCTACTGGAACAGGCCGAAGCCGAATTCCTGCGCGGCCCCGAAGGTACGGGCAAGCGAAAATGGCTTATTGCACTGCTCTATCTGCACCGTCACATTATCGTCCATGAAGACGGTTGGGCGGCAGATAACGATCCCACTGCTCTAAACTACTTCGACGCGCTGGTGGATTGGCAATCTATACCCCTGGCGGAACTGTAGGGGCCTGATTGATCGCGCCCTCCTGGCACGAGCGCAGCACTGTGCCGGTCCTTCAACACAACAAAACGAACTATATGATTGATAATAGGAGAAACAATTATGGATCAGAAAGAGTATAATCGCCAGTTAATAGAAGATTTTCGTGCGGAGAGGGGGAAGCCGGGTGGTGTTCTGGCACCTGGTAGCCCTTTTGCGAGTAGACCCTTGCTTCTGCTCACAACTACAGGCGCTAAAAGCGGCCAGCCGCACACAGCGCCAATGATGTATGTACGCGATGGCAACCGCTTGCTCGTCATTGCCTCCAACGCTGGCGCTCCGAAGCATCCAGGCTGGTATCACAATCTTGTCGCACACCCAGGCGTTACGGTCGAGGTCGGCAACGAAACTTACAAGGCCACGGCGATTGTCACGGAAGGCGCTGAGCGGGAACGGTTGTGGAACAGCATTATCGCGCAATATCCCTTCTTCACTGAACATCAGGCGAAGATAGCGCGGCAGATTCCGATAGTTGCGCTGGAAAGAAGCGAAGATCCATAAAGTGATGCCCTGATTCATACCATATTCATACGCTGCATGAGTATGGTATGAATCAGGGCATCACTTTTGTATTGGAGTTGTTTGATGCGTAGCGAGAGTAGTGCTGAGGTAATTGACAAACTCTGTAGGGGTCCGCTTCAGCGGACCCCGCGACGAGCGCAGCAATGTCGCTCCCCACATTTCCATATCGCACTTAGTTTTCTTTGCCGGGAAGGTAGCCTTGAGAAAGCAGGTTTTGCAGGGGAAGAAAACGTGGGGTTGGTAAGGCTCTCCAGGGGAACCAGCCAACGGCGGACATTTCACGAGCGGAATTGATACGCGCTTCACCAGAAACGTACTTGCTCTCCATCCAGATGGTGACGTAATGCTTGCCTTCCTCCGCAAAAATATCGTTGGTGATGGTGCAGAAGGTGAGATCGGTAATCAGTACTCCAACCTCTTCCTCTACTTCACGGATGGCACACTCCTGTGGCGATTCCCCGTACTCTAGATGGCCGCCGGGCATGGACCAGGTTCCAGCGCCATGAGAGTTCTCACGTTTCATGAGCAACACCTGCTCACCATTTCTGATAATTACGCCAACGCCTACAGAAGGTCGTTTTGACATGAATATTTCCTCCACCATTTGTTTTTCTGTGTGGCTGAGTGTCTCGTTGAGAACGGTAAAGCTGACAGTCAAACCAGCATAAACATATCTACTAATGTCTATGATAGGTCCAGCGCAAATCGCTGCGGATTTTTGGGGTCTATCAATACGGGTATGAGACTTCCAGGCGTGAAGGCTGGACGAGCGTTCATAATCCATGTCCAGAATGTGTAGGTTCGCCCCGTGCGCGGATTCGTCCAGGTCGCGGTGACATAATAATTGTCCCGTTCAAATCCTGCCTTTGTCTTCCCCGTCTCGTGACGGATTGAGGTGACAAGCGCAATGACTCGTTTGCCATGCGCGTGAAGTTCTCTATTCCTGTATATCTGATAGACTACCATTGAAATCATCAAGACCATTGTGCCTGAAGCAAGCAGTAGTTGCAACATACAAATTTCTCCTATACAAAAAGCTCACAGACAATGAGCAGCGAAGTATATAACTTTCTA
>DATGJV010000057.1:0-2448 GCA_035295005.1 Ktedonobacteraceae bacterium
CTTGGGAACTGCATTCATTGTCCGGCAAAGGTGCCAGAACCTGCCAAGCGTCACCAGGTCGAGGAAAAAATGCGTTGGGCAGAAGGACAACTCGAATACTATGAGCAAGAAGGATTGGTACTCGAAACAGAGCGATTGAAACAATTCTTGCGCAAATGTGCCCTGGAGCTACGTGAGATGGATATGATCAGCAACTACAGAAAGGATGAGCAAATTGCCCCAATCATTCAGATCCAACCACGCCCCAAACGACAGGCATGAACCGCATCCCTGGTTGGAGGAAAAGGTCTACATCAAGCTGCGCCAGCGGACTGTTGACCTGGTGAAGCAGAGTGTCGATGCACTCTGCAAGGACAAGCAGCGGGTCTCGCTGGCAACGGTCGCTGCCAGGTCGAAGGAACTGGACGCCGATGGCGGCGGGAAGGGAATCTCTAAGAGTGCCATTCTCGACAACCAGGAGGCCAGAGCCTACTACGAACAGTATCGGAGTTGGCGTGGGTCATCGAAAAAGCGAGCCAAACCGCTTGCTGTAGCAACATCAGCTTTGCCAGGGGTAGTCAAGCCTGGCCGGGATGAACTGCGTGTGCGCCAGCGCTATCTACGCATGGGCAAGGAGTCACTGGTCGAGCGCCTGATTACCACTGAACGAACCCTGGCCGAGCAGCGAGAACGGTGGCTCAGCCAACAAGATGAGGTACTCACCTGGCGATTGCGAGCAGAGGCAGCTGAAACTCAACTTCAGAAGTCCAGGGAAAAACCTGGAGTCTAAACGAGGTAAGGCCAGGATCTCTGCGAAAATCTCTCACAAACCAGCCTTGTGAGAGATTTTCGCAGAGATCCTGGCCTTACCTCTAAGGGGGAAGCACGCCAACAGGCGCAACAACCCCGTTTGAGGCTTTGATGAGGCTTTGACACGCCTCTGATAAGCCTGTGACAACGCTTTTCGCCGGATAGGACCGCTCACAGAATGGAGCACACCCCCGGCCAGGTCAGTCACGATCCGGGGGATCGTGCGAGCTGGCCGGGGTTTGTGCGGGCCGCAGTGATTCTGTTGTTTTTGTTGAGGTGGTACTGGGGCTGTAGGGCACTTCCTCTTTATTTTCGATTTGGCTCGTATGTGAGTACCACGACACCAGAGCCGAATGTGTGCGAGTGAACAAGTTTGAATTCCTTTTGCTGGCTCTCACCATGAAAAAGCCGCTTCCCGTTTCCTACTACAATGGGGAAGACCATGAGCCGATATTCATCGATCAGGTCCAGGGACATCAGGCTGTGGACCAGCTCTCCACTCCCGAAAATCAACACATCCTGCCCCGGTTGCTGCTTGATCCGGGAGACTTCCTCCGCGAGATTGCCCGTGAGCAAGCTGGCGTTCCACTCCATTTCTGAGAGCGTGGTGGAGACCACAAACTTAGGTAGGCTGTTCATGCGCTCCCCATACTTCCCAGTTCCCTGCATGCTCGGCCAGCCGGCTGCAAATTCCTGATAGGTTATGCGCCCCAGAAGGAGTGCATCGCTGGCAAAAAGCTCATCAAATTTATATTTTTGTGATTCTTCACGCCTAAATTGAGAAGTCCACATCTGTGGATTTTCAACAACACCATCCATAGTCATGCACATCGAAGCAACTATTTTTCTCACGTTTTTCTCCTTAAAAGAAATGTCGCAGTAATTTACTTGCAAATTGCAAGTGTTCGCAACAAGCTATTCTCACATAACCCATCAAAAACGGTAAACTCCTCTCACTGTTGCTGGCACTGGTCAGAGAGCGCTCTGTGCTGGTGGGGAAAACCTGGCCGCAGCGCGCTTGCCCCTTTGCGCGTGTGCTACTCTCCAGCACAGGTGCGTCGTGCCTATCACTACTATTGCTGTGTACCGTCCTGAGCCGCGCCTGCGGGAATCAGCCTGGCACGCGCGCAAAGGAGGTGAGGTACTGCTTCTTGATGTGCTTTTCCGCCCTGGCACCAATTCGACGAATGATCAGCAGGAGGAGATCAACGAGGCTATCAGTGACTTCTCCGGTTCGTTGCTGACAAAAGGCAGCAAGCAGCATGTAGCACATTGCATCAGGATGCCGACGCAGTTCGTAGAGCGTTTCGGTTGCCGCTCGTTGTCGATAGAGGGCGACGACTCTGGGAGAGACACCTGTGAAGAGATCGGTAGGCAGAGCAAACTGCATCAAAACGCGGAGCTTATCAATCTCGTAGAGGACACTTTCCAATCCAACCGCGCCTGGATTGGTTTTCAAGTCTTACCAGGTGATGGTGGCTTGACGGGAGGAAGACAATGCAGATGCTGGCTCATCATCGAGTCGCTGTTCTTCCTCTTGAAGGGAAAAGGGAACCGTTCCCGACTCCTTGCATGTCTCTGTCCGTACTATAGCCAGCCCGAGATGGAAACACAATCAAGTAGTGGAAAGAAGGACTTTTACGCTATGCCTTCTTTGCA